>JAJZMO010000008.1 GCA_021798235.1 Acidobacteriota bacterium
ATTTTTTCCGCAGCGCGCCGGATGCTATCATCATCTGTGTGCCGGGACCTACGCGATGCAAGCCCGCCAACCCCGCCAGGTCCGGAAGGAAGCAACGGTAACGGGCCAATGCGTGCGCAGTAGGCTCCCCGGTACATATTTCCCGCCTGCATAGACATTCCCCGCCGCACTGCGTAACAATACGGGTTGGGTTCCACCCACATGGAGCGATTGCTTGAACAATGACCTTCGTCCGCGCAGCCTTGTCCGCGCGCGGATTAGCGCCTTGGGCACCTATGTTCCGCCGCGTCTGCTAACCAACGCTGATTTGGAAAAGATGGTGGACACCAATGACGAGTGGATCACCACGCGCGTCGGCATCCGCGAACGCCACATTGTGGACAAGGGCGTGGCCACCAGCGACTTGGCTACAGAGGCGGCACGCCGCTGCCTGGCTGAGCGCGGCATTGGCCCGGAAGAGATTGAGGCCATCATCGTCGCCACCGTTACGCCGGACATGCTCTTCCCAGCCACGGCCTGCCTGGTGCAGCACAAGCTGGGCGCTACCGGAGCCTGGGGCTTTGATCTTTCTGCCGCGTGCAGCGGTTTCATCTTCGCGCTGCAAACGGGAGCCAAGTTTATCGAGAGCGGCGCGCACAAAAAAGTGCTCGTCATCGGCGCGGATGTGATGTCGGCCATCATCAATTACAAGGACCGCACCACTTGCGTGCTCTTCGGCGACGGCGCGGGCGCGGTGTTGCTGGAGCCAGCCGCAGAAGGTGACGAAGGCATCATCGATTACGTGCATGAGGTGGATGGTTCCGGAAGTTGCTCGCTATATATGCCCGGCGGCGGCAGCCTGCACCCGGCCAGCCACGAGACGGTGGATAAGAATATGCACTATATCCATCAGGAGGGCCAGTCGGTCTACAAATTCGCCGTGCGCAAAATGGCCGAGGCTGCGGAAAAAGTTTTGCAGCGCAACGGACTGACCGCTGCCGAGATCAGCCTGCTGATTCCGCATCAGGCCAACAAACGCATCATTGATGCCGTTTCCGAGCGGCTCGGCCTGCGCCCAGAGCAGGTGGTCATCAACATTGAGCGTTATGGCAACACTACGGCGGCCACCATTCCGCTGGCCATGCAGACGGCGCGCGAAGAGCATCGCCTGAAGAAGGGCGACAAAGTCCTGCTCGCATCGGTGGGCGCAGGTTTCACTATCGGTGCGTGCCTGCTGCGCTGGAGCATTTAACCGCGACGGATTCGAAGCAATTTCCATCATCGAATTCAGACGGTGGGTACTCGTGCAGGCACGGTACAATTAAGAAGAGCTAGAGTTGTGGTTTTATGGATAGCTCGCACAGAGAATGTCGGGGCGTAGCGCAGTCTGGTAGCGCATCTGCTTTGGGAGCAGAGGGTCGGGGGTTCGAATCCCTCCGCCCCGACCATTGAATCAATTACTAAGCGCGTTCGCGCATCCTCTCGAAAATGCACTGTAGCGAATACAGTAGCGGGTGCGTGTCTTTTGCTTGTTGCGCTGCCTCTCAGTGTCGTGTTGGCTCCGTACTGGCTGGGAGTTCTTTCGGCGGTAACATTCGCGAGAAAACATTCATCACCGCATCTTCGCTGGGGTGAACGTACCGGGCACGCCAGTCACGGCAGCATTGATTGGATGGTGCATTAACCTTGGGTCAAGAGCCTGATAGAGACAGCAGCGCTGCACCATGAGGCGACCGGCAAGAGAATGGAAAGCTGCTTTGCGAGTGTCGTTCGAGGAATGAGCTTTTTACTATTGCTAATCAATTTTTTTCGGAAGCGAAATAGCGTAAACGCTACGCTGTCAGGAATGTAACGCCAATCGCCGCAGTGAGAATGCGATTTCGGCGCTCACGCTGCTTCACCTCTATCGCATCGCATTGCACATTGTGCAGACGCTGCACCCGGATGAAGGCCAGGCATATCTGGTTCGCGCAGATTGAAATCCTTGCGCCTGTGCATCCGTGGCTGGTGCAGACGGCCTTATTTACTTTTGGCTGCGGAGCCATGTAATCGCTTGCTCTGCACTTTTGTCGGATGGGAAAACTGGATAAATGCAATGCTCAATTTTTCCATCGCGGAGGAAAAGAGTGATTCGCTTGAGCAAGCGAACGCCCTGTACCTCCATGGTGGGTAGGCGTAGTCGATTACACAGTTCAAATTTTTCGTCGCTCAAAACCGGAAAAGGCAAGTGCAGTCTCTCTGCCATTTCCTTCTGATAGGCCGTGCTCTGAGTACTCAATCCGTAAACTTGCACGCCCAGCGAAGACAGTTCCTCATAGTGGTCGCGAAAGGCACAGGCCTGCGGCGTACAACCGCGTGCCCCAGGAATTGCGTCCCACCCCTCCGGAAGCGCAACGCCGGGAACGCCGGTCATTGGATAGC
Source organism: Acidobacteriota bacterium (assembly GCA_021798235.1). The sequence continues at coordinate 2,401 of JAJZMO010000008.1, forward strand.
CATAGAGCACAGTTCGTCTAGAACCTAGTTCGTCGAGTCGAATCTGCCCACCCAGAGTAGTAGCAAGCGAAATCGCTGGAAGAGTCGTACCTACAAGATGGTCAGCCGCTCCGTCGTCTTGCGGCACGGGAAGATCGCGGGGAAGTTCGCTCAATATAGCCATATTTCATACTAGCAATCTTCATCCACTATTGCTTCGGGATCAGCAGCGTTTTTGCGTCGTTGATCCTAAGGTGTACAAATTTCGCGAATTTGAAGATATTTCCGCACAGTTTTGCTTTCGGATAGCACATGATCTCGGCAGAAAGGTTCATTGGCCTGCCCGATGTTTTGTACCCGTGGGATCGTTAGTCTAGCGCAGTTATCGGTGTAGATAGGCGTGTATGGGTTGGAAGCGACGAGGCTTAAACCTTTGAAATATGAGGGCAGCAAATTGAGTACAAACCGACACTAATCGCCGGGCTATTCTTTGGGAGCAGAGGGTCGGGGGTTCGAATCCCTCCGCCCCGACCATGCACGTTAATCTGGATTTCTCAGATTTTTTCAGCCACTATTCCACCTGCACCGTCGCGGTTAGCGGCAGATGCGCGGACGAGTCGCCCGCCATCAGACGCACCGGCCCCGGCTCCACGCGCAGGCTTTGGCTCTTCGTATCCCAGTAGGCCAACCGCGAGGCTGGCAACGAAATCGTCACGGTCGTTGTTTGGCCCGCAGCCACATGCACGCGCTCGAAGCCTTCCAGCTCTTCGCGCGGACGCTGCACGGTCGAGTGCGGATAGGCCACATACAACTGCACCACCGCATCGCCGTCGCGGCTGCCGGTGTTGGCCACGTCCACACTCACCGTCACGGTGCCGTTTTTGGCCAGCCGCTTCGCGCTGGTCTTCAGGTGGGAGTATTGAAAGGTCGTATAGCTCAGTCCGTAGCCAAAGGGATACAGCGGCGCGCCCTTGAAGTACATATACGTGTGGCCGTCGCGGATGTTGTAGTCCATCATTGGCGGCTCCTGATCCAAAGACGCTGGCCAGGTTGTCACCAAGTGTCCGCCCGGGTTGTACTCGCCAAAAAGCACCTGCGCCAAGGCGGTTCCTTCGTCTTGGGAAGCATGGGCCATGTGCAGAATCGCGGGCACGTTGGCCTGCGTCCAGCGGATCGCATACGGAAAGCTGGAGATCAACAGCACGACGGTTTTTGGATTGACCGCGAACACCTGCTTGATCAGTTGCTCCTGCTCCAGATGAATGCTTTCTCTGTCGCGGCCCTCGCGTCCGTCGCTGGCCACGGTGCAGGGAAGTGTGACGCCGGTTCCATCTTTGTCGCTGTACCAATCGTGCTGCATATCCGGCCCGCAGGTGGGATCGTTGCCGACAAAAACCACGGCCACGTCCGACTTGCGCGCTGCGTTGACCGCCGCATTGCCCAGTTCACTCTGCGCGTAGTTGACGGTGACGCCCGCGCCCACTTCTTTCTGAATGCCTTGCAGCGGCGTCACCGCGTAGGGCGGCGTGCCGCCATACCAATCCCAGTGCACGGAATTGGCCAGCGCACCAATCACCGCGATCGAGTGAATCGCATGTTTGTCGAGCGGCAGAAAATTTTTGTCATTCTTCAACAGCACCACCGACTCCAGCGCCATTTGCCGGGAGACGCTGCGGTCGCGCTCCGTGTTCCATGGCTCCGTGCCATCGTGAATTTTTGTGTATGGCACCATCTCCGGCGGGTCCAGCAGGCCCAGCTTCAGAGCGATGCGGAATTTGCGCGCCAGCGCTTCATCCAGGTCCGATTCCTTCAGTGAGCCATCCTTCAACGCCGCCTGCGCTCCATCGGCGTACTTGTCCAGAAATTGATTGATGCCCGCGTGGATGCAGGCCACCACCGCCGCCTCTTGATTGGGAAAGAGATGGCGCGGATTGACCAGCAGCGATACTGCGCCGCCATCGCTGGAGACCACATCCACGCCCCACTTGGGAATCACCAAGCTGCGCAGAATCGGATTGACGGCCATCGCCGTGCCATTCCAAGCGTTGTAGGAGGCCATCACGGCCTTGGCTCCGCCCTGCTCAAATCCCATGCGGAAGGGAACCGAGTAGTATTCCCAAAACAGACGCTGATCAAAATTGGAAGAGGAGATGTTGCGGTGATCCTCATTTTCATTGGCGAGAAAATGTTTCAGCAGCGCCGCCGCTTGCCAGTAGTTGGGGTCGTCGCCCTGCAAGCCATGGATGAAGGCGACGGCCATCGTGCCATTGAAGAAAGGGTCTTCGCCGTAAACTTCCTCGCTGCGTCCCCAGCGCGGATCGCGCGCCAAGTCGGATTGCGGCCCCCACAGCATCAAAATCTGGCGGTCATACTTGGGCGTTTGCGTAATGTAGCGCGCTTCGTAGCCCTCAACGTCGGCAGCCTTCTGCACCAGCGCCGGGTCCCAGGATTCGCCCATGCCCACTGGTTGCGGAAATTGCGTGGTCGGGATCGGTTGCAGCTTGCCGCGCGGCTGCCGCTGCACCACGCCGTGGATGCCCTCGGAGCTGCCAATGTTCGGCACGCCCAGCCGTGGCACGCCGGTCTTGGTGCCCAGGCAGTCGATCTTCTCCTGCACCGTCATCAGCGACAACAGATTGTGAATGCGCTCATCAGCGGGCAGCTTGGGATCGTTGAACGGGTACTTCGGCGCAGTGGCCGCCAGCGTTGGAAGCGCCGCCAGAATCAGAGTGCTGAACAGAAAGCTGCAACGATTCATTTTCATCGAGGATCCGCCTGAGGGATTTTGCGCGGAACCTGCACGCGCTCTACGGTTCCGCTGGCCTGCATGGGGCAACCTGCAAGCGCACCAAGACTACCATGCTGTGCAGTGCGATGACTGAAAAAAATGGAGAGAAACTACGGCGGGAGAGACGGCTGAGGGAAAAAGATCCTTGCCCGTTCCAACGCTTGCCAGAGCATGCGCATTGCACCCATGCAAAAACTGGCATATACTTAGAAATTGGTGCTGGCACGGGTTTCTGTGCTGGCGCATCCTCAACCAACAGACAGGATTCGACGCCATGGCACAGATTTGTGATGTTTGCGGCAAGAAGCCGCAGTTTGGCAACAATATCTCTCACGCACACAACGTGAGCCGTAGACGCTGGAATATCAATTTGCACACCGTGAAGGCAAAGGTAGACGGCGGCAACAAGCGCGTGCGCGTTTGCACGGGATGCATCAAGTCCGGCAAGGTCGCAAAGGCATAGGATTCAGCCGTTGCCGTTTCTCGCGGATTGGATTCAGTAAGCACACAAGCAAAGAGCAGGTTGGCTTAGCCAACCTGCTCTTTGCTTGTGTGCAGGGGCGAACGTTAGCGGCGTCCACCGCCGAAACCACCGCCGTGGCCAAAGCTGCCTCCACCGCCGTGGAATCCTCCGCCGCTAAATCCACCTCCACGGTTGAATCCGCCACCTCCCCGGTTAAAACCACCGCCGAACCCGCCTCCGCCAAAGCCGCGTTGCTGTGCGAAGTTGCCACCACGGAAGCCTCCGTTATTGAAGTTGCCGGAGCGGGCAAAACTATTGCCGCCAAAGTTGCGCTGTTGTGCAAAGCCGCCATTGCCACGGAAATTGTTTCCAAATCCGTTGCCGCCAAAGCTGCGCTGTTGTGCGAAGCTATGCTGCGCGAAGTTGCCACCGCGAAAGCCTCCGTTGTTGAAGCCGCGTTGGCCAAAGCTTTGCGGCATACGATTGGAGGCCATCATGGTTTGTCCGCCCCGGCCAGCAAAGCTGTGGTTGGCCGTAATCAGGGAGCGGGACGTGCCGTGCATTCCGCCTTGGAAGCCGCTGCCGCCGAAGCCGCGATGCTGAGCCGTGCCCAAGGCGTGCATCGTGCCCCGGTTCTGGATCAGTCCGCGATTCTGCATGCTGCGATTCTGCATGGTTCCGTGCACTGGGTCTTGTATGCCATTGTGGAAGCCACCATTATTGAAGCCGTTGGCACCACGATTGAATCCGCCCGCACCCGCCGGCCCGTTGTACACGTTGTGCACGCGATTGCCCACGTTGTTGATGTTGCGATTGAGCATGAAGTCGCCATTGTGCCAGTAGCCACCTTCATAGCCACGGCCATAGTAGCCGCCGCCATAGTTGATGCCACCGTAGTAGCCAACATTTCTGCCCCAATAGCCTTCATGCCAGTTGTAAAAGCCGCCGCCCCAGCCCCAATAGCCGGGCGTCCAGAGCGCACCAACAAAGGGTGGCATGATCCATGCGCCAGGCATCCAGACGTAGGCCTCATCCTGCCAGCCCCAGTAGCCGGGAGTCCAAATATACCCATCGCCGGGGCAGGGAGGTTGGTAGTAGGCGTACATGGGAAAGACGGGTGGCGCAAAGCCGACGGAGAAAAACACGCCTGCATGCGCGGCTGGCGGAATCAAAAACACGGTCACGGCCAAGATCAGGATGAGACTGAGGATTGGGAAACGAAGGGTACGCATCGCGCGCCTCCTGTGCATTTCGCCTCTGGGTATCCGCGACTGGCCTGCGGCTTCCGGGGCGAAACTCCCGGCGGAGTTTGGCGGCGGGTCTTGCTTGCTGCCTACCGTCCTACTCTACCATTCCTATAGACGCTAGTACGGCACAAAGGTTGTGCCGCACGGGTACCTGTTGCCGGAGAACTGGCACTTTCTCCCGATTTTTCCACGGGGTTCGCTACCGCATTTGGCACTGTGGCTGCTACAGTTAGGGAGGCAGCGCATGTTTCTTCGATCGCAGAACGTTCATTTTATTGGCATTGGCGGCATTGGCATGAGCGGGATTGCTGAAATCCTGCTGAACATGGGCTTTGCCGTCTCTGGCAGTGACCTGCGCCGCTCGGCGCTGACCGACCGGCTGGCCGCCCTGGGCGCAACCATCCACGAAGGCCACGCCGCCGCGCACGTAGCCGGGGCCGACGTCGTGGTGACCACCTCCGCGCTGAGCCAGCAGAACCCCGAGGTTCTGGCCGCACGCGCCCGGCACATTCCCATCATTCAACGCGCAGAGATGCTGGCGGAGCTGATGCGCTTGAAGTATGGCATCGCCGTCGCCGGCATGCACGGCAAGACGACGACAAC
>JAJZMO010000233.1 GCA_021798235.1 Acidobacteriota bacterium
AGCGCTGGCTGGCAGCGGCCTTGGCCGTCGCTGCCGCTTGGAAGGCTGGAGATGTGGAGAGCTTTTCTTGCACGCCGGTTCCCGACTTCGGCGCAGCAAAACTGGTGGACTTCGACAGCTTCGCTCCAACTCCCGCGCCTGCCTTGGGAGCCTGAAAACTGGTGGATTTCGAAAGCTTCGCCCCGACGCCGGTGCCTGCTTTGGGAGCCTGAAAGGTCGTGTCCGTTACTTTTCCGGCAGGAACGGCTGCGGTGCTGGCAGCAGCAGGAGCAGCAAAGGACGCGCCTCCTGGGACGGGTTGGGATCTCTTGGCTTGTGTGGTGTGCGCTGTAGCCGTTGCGAAGCCAGCACTGTGCGCGGCTTTATCTGCCTGGAACTGGGCGGGAGAGGCTGTACCTGAGGACTGAAAGGTGATGGTGGCTGTGGGTTTCTGCGCGGCGTGCTGGCGTTGATCCACCGAAGGCGCGCTCTGAAACGAGGTGCCCAGGGTGGGCTTGCCCGTTTGCTTTCCATTCTGCAGCACCGTAGGCGCAGTTTGAAAGGCTGCTTTGGGCGCAGGCTGCGCGTACTTTGCAGTCGACTGCTGTTTGGAAGCAGTTTGAGCAACAGCAGTTGGCGCAGCTGTGCTTTGCGCGGGGGCAGCGTTTTGCTGTGCGACCAGCGGCACCGTGGCCCAAAAAAGTCCTACCGTGATCCAACTGCGCGCCAACATGCGACGACACTCCAAGGAGCCTAATAACCGAAAGGTAAACAAATGGTTCCCTAATGTTTACCACAGTTTCGGGCTGCGCGCTTGGAAAAATACGCACAGCCGCGAAGCTCCGTGAATGCAGTCAGTTAGTTTGCCGCGGGCACGGGAATTGGGGCCTTGCCTTGCGCCGCCGGCTTCTGCGACAACGAGCGGACATAGAGCACCAGATTCCAGATCTCGTCGGTCTTGGCCCTGTCGCCTTCCTCAGGCATGGGACCTTTGCCATCATGGATCGTGTCAAAAAGCGTCTGATCTGGAATGTTCTTTAACGTGGCCGGGTCGGTAAAGTCGGGCACCGTGATGCCCATGTCTTTGGCCAGATCGCCCTTGCCATTGCCTTTTTCGCCGTGACAGGAGACGCAATCATAGCTGAAAAGCTCCTTCGCCTTTGCCAGGGACTGCGGCGTGGGCGTCACAGGATTTTTCTTCGCCGTGGCAGCGGCAGCAGGTTGCGAAACCGTCGGGGCTGGCTTGGACTGCGCCAGCAAAATTGCGGGAATCACCACGAGAATGCTTGGAACCCAAATGCGCTTCAGCATATTCCCTCCATTGGGAAACAACTGCCGATCCTATTGCGATTTTCCGCGTCGCGCTGTGACGTACATTACGAAACTGGGGCCTGGATCCGCAGGGCGGTTTTGCAGTTCGGATCGCTTGCCGTAGGCTAAGGGTGTATGCCGCGCTCTGGTTACTCCAATTCGATGACGATGACCTTTCCGCCCTTTGCGGGCGTGGTGCGCCAGTTGATCTATGCCAACCTGGCCGTCTACTTTGGACTGCTGCTGCTGGGTTGGGTGGCTCCGGGGGCGGCCAACACGATTCTGAGCCTGTGCGCGCTGACGCCGGTGATGGTGCTGCACGGGGCCATCTGGCAAATTGCAACCTATAGCTTTCTGCACACTGGCCTGTGGACGATTCTCTTCGACATGCTCTCCTTGTGGTTTGTCGGCGCGTACCTGGAGGCCCTCTACGGTGCGCAGTGGATCGTCGAACTTTACGCCGTCAGCGTGCTGGGCGCGGCACTGGCCACAATCGGTATCAGCTACACGGGCATTTTGCATCTGACGCCTGCGGCGACGACCTTTGGCCCGATGGGCGGCATCTTTGGCCTGCTGGCGGCCTTTGCCGTGCGCATGGGCGACCAGCAATTTCTGCTCTTCCCGCTGCCCATCTCCATCCGCGCCAAATATCTGGTGGTGATTTATATCCTGATCGCTGTGGCCAGCCTGTTGCAGGGGCCGGGCGGCTTTGCCTATCTGGCGTATCTGGGCGGCGCGTTGGCTGGATTTTTGTATGCGCGGCAGGCTCCGCGGCGGGGCTTTGCCTTTGCATTTTCTGAACGCGCCTACGGATTGCGCAACGCCTACTATCGCTGGAAGCGCAAACGCGCTGCGCGAAAGTTTGAGGTCTACATGCGGCGGCAAAACCGCACGCAAGAAACGCCGCGCGGATCGAATGTTCCCGACCCGGACCAGCACCGCGACCCCAATGATCGCCGATGGATGAACTAAAGGCGCGGCCTACACCGCTATGGTGAAGGTGTCTTCCGTGCGGGTGACGGCGCGATAGAGCGTGTCGCGCTCAAAGGGCACGCGCCCGGCCTCGGTGATGAGGCGGATGAAGTCTTGACGGCGCAGGCCCTGCGGCGTTTCCGCGCCGGCGTCGTGGTAAATCTTCTCCTCAACCACCGTGCCATCGATGTCATCCGCGCCAAAGCGCAGCGCGATCTGCGCGATTTTTGGCGTCACCATTTGCCAGTACGTTTTGATGTGCGCGAAGTTGTCGAGCAGCAGGCGACCCACGGCGATCTGGCGAATGTCTTCCAAACCGGTGGTGACGGGCAGATGCTCAAGCGCAGTGTTGGCCGGATGAAAGGCTAGCGGGATGAAGGTCTGGAAACCGCCGGTCTCGTCTTGCAACGTGCGCAGGCGCAGCATGTGATCGACACGGTCTTCGTCATTCTCGACGTGGCCGTAAAGCATGGTTGCGTTCGAGCGCAGGCCGAGCAAGTGCGCCTCGCGCGCCGTCTCCAGCCACTCGCCGCCATCAATCTTGTGGTCGCAGATGATGTGGCGCACGCGATCGGCGAAGATTTCTGCGCCGCCGCCGGGCATGGAATCGACGCCAGCGGCCTTCATCTGCTGCAAGGTTTCGCGGATGCTGAGCTTGGCGCGCTTGGCCAGGTAGGCCACCTCCACCATGGTGAAGGCTTTGATGTGTACTTGCGGAAAGCGCTCTTTGAGTCCGCGAACGAGATCTAAAAAGTAGGAGAATGGCAGATCGGGATGCAATCCGCCGACGATGTGAAATTCCGTAACGGCTTCCGTGTAGCCGGAGGCGGCGCTACTCCAAGCCTCTTCGAGCGCCATGGTGTATGCGCCGGTCGTGTCTTTTTTGCGGCCAAAGGCGCAGAGACGGCAAGCGGCCACGCATACATTCGTCGGATTGATGTGGCGATTGACGTTGAAGTAGGCCGTGTCGCCATGCAGCTTTTCGCGCACCCAGTTGGCCAGCCAGCCCACGGCGAGAATGTCGGGCGTACGATAGAGCGCAACGCCGTCAGCGAAGCTCAGGCGCTCCCCGCGCAGCACCTTGGCGGCAATGGGCTGCAGCGCGGCATCTTCCGTAAAAAAGTCTCGGCGCAAAGGCGCGGTAGGCATGGGCATGGGCATCGATTCCACGTACTCTGATGATACTGCAAGCCCGGCAGAGTGTTGGCATTGTGGGAACCATGGGAAAATTTAACGAGGATTCCGAATTAGATTTACCCAGAGTGCTGATAGCCTGTGATAGGCAACACGCACCTGAAGTTTTCCTGTGACACTTTATGATTCGACTGCGCTTGCAATCTGCACTTTTCTGCTTTGGCTGTGTTGGACTGATCCCCGGACTTTTTCTTTTCGCGCCTGCGCGCAAAGCTGCGCTGGCGGCGACGACAGGGCTGGGTAGCTTCCCCAGCGTTGAAGCCAACAGTCTCGACAAAGAGCGGTATCTGCTGCCGAAGGACTTCGGAGGCCAGGTGAATCTGGTGATGATCTCTTTTGCGCGCGAACAGCAGGCAGCGGTGGACACTTGGCTGCCCGCAGCCAAGCAGGCCGAAGCACAGCACGCGGACCTGCGTTACTACGAGCTGCCGACCACGACCAGAGAAAATCTGCTCTATCGTTGGTGGTTTAACTCCGCGCTGCGCAGCAACAATACGGATCCAGCACTGAACGGGCGCATTCTTACGCTGTACGTCAGCAAAAGCCAGTTTCTGCACGCACTGCACATTCCCAATGAAAAGCAGATCGTCGTGCTGCTGGTGGATCGCTCCGGAACCGTGCTCTGGCGGCAATCCGGTGCATACACAGCAAGCAAGGCCGCATCCATGGCCGCTGCCGTGCCGGTGCCCTCATCCACAGCCGCGCCGGGCCATGCCCAACCCGCTGCCGAAAAATAATTACTTCCAGACTTTTTCCATCCACCAAGCGTCAATGCTGTTGTTGTAGTACTTTGCGATTCTGCCGCGTGTTCGATAGCCGAGCCGTTCGTAAAATCGCAGCGCCGAGAGATTTTCCACCGAAACCTGCAAGCGAATTTTTTTGCCACCGTGTTGTTGCACGGCCCCCTCCATGGCCGCATGCAGACATTGCCCCACTCCTTTGTGCCGCGCGGACTCCAACACGTCAATGGTCACCAGCTCCCCGACAGACCGCAGGCCGCGCTTGCGTATCTCCACAATTGCAAAACCAAGGATCTCCTCTTTTGCAACCGCCACGCGTGGAACCGAAGTAGGCGAACACAAAAGCTGCTGCAAAAATTCCCTGGGATAGGCAATCTCCGGCGGAAAGCAAACGGAGTCGATGGCAAACAGAGCGTCGAGATCCTCCAAACGCGCTGCGCGGATGGCGCAAACATCTTGGTTTTGAGTTTGCTGCATATTTTGGCTCGTGGCGCATCTCCAAGAGTGCGCTTTGCGCTTTTCTCCGCGTTTATCCAGGATCGGAATCCTTCTGTTGCGTGGCTCGGAGCGCTTGCAGCAGCAAGGCGATCCCCACACCCAGAAAAACTCCCTGCAGCAATACCCCATACGGGGCAAAAGAAGCCGATACATTTTCCCTGCGCTGCTTGCCAGAAAATTGAAGATCCTCTGCCGAATGTTGCGGGACCGATCGCCGGGCTTTTGCTTTTTTTCCCGGATGTTCCCTATCTCTGGCAACAAACCGATTGCCATCGGAAATTTTCTTGTGTCGAAAAATGCGACGAGCCACCTGCAAGGCAATGCCTAGAATTACACCCATGCTTGCCAGCGCAACGGTAAAAAGAATTCGGGCCGTATGCATGCAGTTGATGGCTCCATTGTTGTAAACGCTTTTTACTTGTGCGATCGCTTCAATTTTATCTTCCTGTCGTCCGGAAAGGGACCCAAGCAGCGGGCCAGTGTTGCCCCGCATCTCATTGTCGTACAGCGCGCACATCCTGGCATTGTGACGCTGGCTTCGAATCCAGTGTGACGCATATCACAATGGCCGGTGACCCCTACGATAGTAGACTGGCCTGTGTACTTTGCATGATGAAGAAGAACGGGGCGGATGCAGGTCACATCCACCGGCTTCCCGCTTCAAAACTTGTGATTTCAAAGGCCAAGGAGTTGAAAATGCGGAAAATCATGCAATGGATCACCATGCTGGCGCTGGTGCTAAGCGCCGCCAGCAGCTATGCGGTACCCAGCTTCGCACGGCAGACGGGGCTATCCTGCAACGTTTGCCACAGCAACCCGCCGGAGTTGACGGCGTTTGGACGCAACTTCAAGCTGCACGGCTACACGCTCAGCAACACCCAACCCAAGGACAAAATCGGCAACGGACATGATCTATTGCTGACCAAATACATTCCGCTGTCGGCGATGATTATGATCTCCGACACCCAAATGCAAGCCACACAGCCGCAGACGCAGAATGGCACGGCAGGCTTTCCCCAGCAATTGAGCCTCTTTCTGGCTGGAGCACTGGCCCCACGCTTTGGAGCGATGGCGCAGTTCACCTACACGCACGCCAGCGACCACTTCACCATGGACAACACCGATCTGCGCTATGCCGACCACACCACGCTCGGCGGGCACAATCTCTTCTATGGCATCACGCTGAACAACAGCCCTACGGTGGAGGATGTGTGGAACAGCACGCCGACATGGGGATTCCCGTGGATTTCGACCAGCTCTGGCGTCAGCCCCATCGCCTCGCCCATCATCAACGGCGCCCTGGCGCAGGATGTGGCCGGCCTGGGCGCTTATGGCTTGTACGCCGGGCATCTGTACGGCGATGTCAGCGTCTACCGCTCCGAGCACGCTGGCGGGCCGACGCCGGTCACGGGCACCAACTTTGACCACAACATCAGCGGCGCGGCACCCTACTGGCGCGCGGCCTGGCAGCAGAACTTTGGCGGCAATTATCTGGAAGTGGGTACCTACGGCATCTACGTCAACGCCTATCCGGGAGCCGTCAGTGGGCCGACCAACCGCTTCGTCGATCCCTCCTTTGACTTCCAATACGAGCATCCCTTTGGCGCGAATTTGCTGGACGCGCACGGAACCTACATCCACGAGATGACGAACCTGGGCGCAGACGTGGCCGCAGGCACGGCCGCCAACAAAGACGATCATCTCAACACCGTCAAATTGGATAGCACCTTCCACTGGACCAACCGCTACAGCATGACCGGCGCTTGGTTCACCACCACGGGCAATGCCGACGCGACGCTCTACGCGCCTGCGGCGGTCACGGGCAGCAACAATGGCAGCCCCAACACGGCTGGCTACATCGTGCAGGGCGGCTATTGGCCGGTTCAGAACATTGACATCACTCTGGCCTATACTGGCTACACCAAATTCAACGGTGCCAGCACGAATTATGACGGCGCCAACCGCAACGCCTCCGACAACAACACGGTCTACATGGCGCTGTGGCTCAACTTTTAGGAGAAGGCATGGATTCCAAGCACTCGAAGGAAGAGCAGACGGCCGGAGGCAACTCCGGCCAGCCTGCCAACAAGGATGTTCTGGTCATCAATCGGCGCTCGTTTTTTGGAGTGCTGATGGGCATTGGCACAGCGGGCATGGGAGCGTTGCTTTCCGTGCCCGTGCTGCGCTATGTTCTCTATCCTCTCTACGCAAAAGCCAGCAAAAATGGCTGGTCCGAAGTCGGCGACATCGGTGAGTTCTCCAACCTGTCGCAGCCGATTCGCAAGACCATCGAATTCAAGCAGCTCGACGGCTGGCGTGAGATTGACTCCGCGCAGTCGGTCTACGTCACCAAAGGCGCGGATGGCCAGTTGACCGTGCTCTCCTCCATCTGCCCTCATCTGGGTTGCAGCGTCTCCTGGCAAACCACGCAAAGTGAGTTTGTCTGCCCCTGCCACGGCGGTCGCTTCAATCAAAGCGGCACGCACGTCTTTGGTCCGCCGCCGCGCGGCATGGACCCACTGCCCACCAAGGTTGCCAACGGCAAGCTGATGGTGCAGTTCCAGTACTTCCGCGAGAACGTCCCCAATCAAGAAGTGTTGGGCTAAGCAGGCGCACGTTGGCAGGCGCTGGAGACCTCCGCGCTGGAAATGATTTTGTGAGGATGCTGCAATGAATTCTGACGCAACGGGAAAGAACCAGCCGCCGAAGAGCCTGCCCCAGCGGCTCTACCGCTGGATCGACAAGCGCACCGGCCTCGGCAGCCTGATGCACGAGTCGCTC
>JAJZMO010000208.1 GCA_021798235.1 Acidobacteriota bacterium
CTGCGGAACTGCACATTTTTGTTGGCATCAAATTTATTGAAGGCATCCAGCAGGCCCACCATGCCCGCGCTGACCAGATCGTCCATCTCGACGTGCTGCGGCAGGCGCTCATGAATGCGCCGTGCGATGTAGCGCACCACGGGCAGATGTTCCAGCAGCAAGGCCTCGCGTTCGGCTGCACTCATCTCTGCGGGCGACCGTTGCGGCACGACGGGCACAGCCGCCGCAGCCTGCAAGGGCGCGGTTAACGTACTGGTGCGGTATTGCTGCGCCTCTGGTTCCGCTTGCATTCTATTCTTCCGCATCGCGCTTCCCTTCCGTTTCCGTTTTCAAACGCACACAAGCCCTGCACGTGCTGCCCTGCCCCCTGCCATCCCCGCAGTGTCCGAATGCTCCGAACCCCGCCGTCAGGCCATCTGCGCCTCCTGCACCGGCAAGCCCCCCTGCCGCGCCTCGGCCACCTGGGTGCCAACGGCGCGCACCTCGCTGCCGCGGATCATGCCCAACGACCGCACCCGCACATCTGCGGGAATCTCCGACGGCGCCAGCACGGTGATGCGCGGCAAAATCGGCTCCAGCCAGCGACGCAGATAAAAGCGCGCCGGACTGGAACAGAGAAGCACGGGCATGGCCGAAGTGGGCGCTTCGCCGGTTAGGCGTTTCAAAGATTCGACAATGCGCCGCAAAAATCCCCCGGCGGCCCGCACGGGCTGGCTGCCGTCGCCGAGCAGGCGCAGCGCGCCCTCGTTGTCGAGCAGCGAGACAATCTCTTCCTCCAGCGCCGTCTCCAGCACAAAGGCGCGCAGCACGCCTTCGCCATCGAGCAGCGGCTGTACGATGGAGCGGCCCATGGCCTGCCGGATGGTTTCCACCAGATGCACCACATTCTTGTTATTGGCAGCGGTTTCGACCACGACCTCCAAAATTGCGCCCAGATCGCGGATGGAGACCTGCTCGCGCAGCAGTTGCTGCAGGACGCGCTGCACCTCGCCGAGCGTCATCAGCTTGGGCACCAGTTCTTCGATCAGCTTTGGATGCGATTCGCTGAGTGAGTCGAGCAGGCGCTTGACCTCGGCCCGGCTGAGGAGCCGATGCGCCTCGCGGCGAATGACCTCGCCCAGATGCGTGCCAATGACCGTGGTGGGATCGACGACCGAGTAGCCTGCGGCGATGGCCTGCTCCTCATACGCAGGTTGAATCCAGCGCGCAGTAACGCCAAAGGCTGGCTCGCGTGTCTCAATGCCGGGGACGGGACGCGCCTGGGGATCGGCGTTGACGGCCAGCAGACAGTTCCCCTCCGTGTGCCAACGCGCGATCTCGACGCCGCGCAGCGAGAGCAGATACTCACGCGGTTTGATACGCAGATTGTCGGTGATATGCACTGGCGGCACGATGAAGCCCAACTCGGTGGCCAAGTGGCGGCGCAGCGCGCGCACCCGTTGTAGCATCTGTCCCCCCTGTTTTTCATCCACCAGCGGAATCAACTGGAAGCCAATCTCCAGACTCAGATCATCCATCGGCAGCAGTGCGGCCAGGTTGTCTCCCTTGGCGGCTTCGGCGGGCTTGGGCGTGGCAGACTCGGCTGCGGCAGCTTCGGCCTCGCTCAGCACCGGCGTCTCTGGCAGTTTGTAGGCGATATAGCCCAGACCGGCAGAGAGCAAAATAAACGGCAGCTTGGGCAGGCCCGGGATCAGCGCCATGACCGCCAGCAAACCGGCGGCGACCCAAAGCGTGGAGCGGCGCTTGAAGAGCTGTGTGCCGATTTCGCCGCCCAGCGAAGCTGCCGTCGAGGAGGCCCGCGTCAGCACCACCGCACCAGCCACGGAGACCAGCAGCGAGGGAATCATCGTCGCCAATCCATCGCCGACAGTGAGCACCGTATAGGTCTTGAGCGCCTCGCCAATGGCGATATTCTGCTGAAAGACTCCGATCAAGAGTCCGGCGAGAATGTTGATGGTGGTGATGAGAATCGTCGCCAGCGAGTCCCGCTGATTGAAGCGGGCGGCACCGTCCATCGCGCCGTAAAATTCAGCCTCGCGTGCAATCGCTTCGCGGCGTTTTTTGGCGGCCACATCGTTAATGAGGCCCGCATTCAGATCCGCGTCAATCGCCATCTGTTTGCCCGGCAATGCGTCCAAGGTGAAGCGTGCCGTCACCTCTGCCGTGCGCACCGCGCCGTGGCTGACGACGAGGAACTGAATCGCAATCAACGCTAAAAACAACACGAAGCCAACAACGTAATTGCCGCCAACAACGAACTGTCCAAAGGATTGAATCACCTGCCCGGCTGCGGCGGTTCCCTCATAGCCATGCAGCAGAATTCTGCGGCTGGAGGCCAAGTTGAGCGAAAGTCGGAAGAGTGTGAGCAGGAGCAGCACGGTGGGAAAAACGGAAAACTCGACCGCGCGACGCAGCTGCACCGCAGACAAAAATACGATGACGGAAGCGGTGATCGACAGCGCCAGCAGCATGTCCAGCACAAAGGCCGGCAGCGGGATCAACATCACCAGCACCATGCTGATGGCCGTGCCGGGCAAGAGCATCTCATGGATGCGCTTGGCCGTCTCTGGCTTCATCAGCTTCCCCAGCAGGCCCGCCGCAGCAGCTGGGGCGCTGGACTGCGCACCGGGCGCGCCTGGGGCCGTGGTCTGCGTGGACTTGGCCTGCCCCGACGTTAATGCCTTGGCCGCCATGGGCGCGGCCTTGCCTGCATTCTGCGCCACTGCCTGCGTGCTCATTGGCTCTCTCCTTCATCGTTCGGATCGGTTGCGTTTTCCTCAGATGCGCTTGCTTCCACTGACTCCGCCGAAGCAGAGAGTAACGGCGTGCGCAGCCAAGGCTGCGTGGAGGCTGCATTCACGGTCTCCCCGCGCACGGTCTCTGGTTGGGCTTGTTGCGCTCCTTGCGCAGACGCGCGTCGTGATCCAGCGCGGCCCGCAGCCTGGGCTGCGGCATGGCGTTGACGGGCACGCTCGCGCTCCTCGGCCTGCATCTTTTCCTGCACACGCTGCCGGTACAGGAAGGCCAAAATTGCCGCGACCGCTGCGTAGAGATCCTGCGGAATCGCCTGACCCGGCTCCACCGAGCGGAAGAGTGAGCGGGCCAGCGGTGGATTCTCGACAATGGGAACACCGGCCCAGCGCGCAGTTTGCTTGATGCGCTCTGCCTGCAGATTGCGTCCCTTGGCCAGAACCTTGGGGGCCTGCATGGTGTCAAAGTCGAAGAAGAGCGCCACGGCATAGTGTGTGGGGTTGGTGATGACCACGCTGGCCGCGCGTACGTCCGCCTCTTGCTTGCGGCGACGCATGGCGCGTTGAATGGAGCGGATGCGTCCGCGCACCTGCGGATTGCCCTCGGTCTGCTTGTACTCCTCACGCAACTCTTCGCGGCTCATGCGCAGGCGCTGTTCCCAACTGCGCCACTCGACCAGATAGTCCAGCGCCGACCAGCCGAGAAAAATCTCACTGGCCACCAGCAACGTGTGATTGATGGCGTGCAGCAGGGCTGGAATGCGCGCCAGAGAAAGCACCGGCAGCGCAAAGACATCCTGCTCAATCGAAACCAAGCCCGCAATCAGCACCAGCGTGGCGGGAATAAAAGATTTGGCCAGACGCGCCGTGGTGCGCAGCGAAAAAATGTTGCCGAGGTTCGTGACTGGATTGATGCGATTGATCTGCATCTGGAGCGCTTCCGCACTAAATTGCAGCCCACCATTCTGCGCCACACCCACCACCAGGGCCGTGGCCAGCACCGCGCCCAATACCATCGCCAACGGCAGCCACAAGGGAGCCACGCAGCTGGTAATCAAATCCGCCATCGCGCGGCCCGATCCCAGGCTCAGGTCCGCGTGCGTGCTAAAAAGCAGCGACTGCTCCAGCGTGCCCCGCCAGTTCACGGCAAAGGGAACCGCCAGTGCGCCCATGGTCAACACACCGGCCAGCGTGGCCATGGCACCGGTCAGCTCACGGCTGCGCACGCCGTCGCCCTTTTTGCGGGCTTCCTGCTTCCGGTGTTGGGTTGCTTTCTCTGTGCGCTCGCCTGCCATGGTCTTCCGTCCGTTTCCTTTACCGCCGCCCTAGGAATGCGTGCCCGCAGCCATTACCATCTGCATGGCTGCGTTCAGCAAGGCGTCAAAGCGCGCCTCAATGTACCGCGGCCAAATCCCCAGCGCGCCAATCAACACGCCATAGCCCACCAGGGACTTGACGGGCAGGCCCACAAACAAAACTGGCAATTGCGGCGCCAAGCGCCCCATCAGGGCCGAGGTCACGTCGACCATCACTGTGGCCGCAATCACCGGCGCCGCCAGTTGTACGGCAGACAAAAAGACACCGCCCATCATCGAAAGCAAAATCGCGCCTGTGTGTCCCGGCACTACGGCCATGCCCGCTGGCACCACGACAAAGGTGCGCAAGAGCGCGGAGAGCATCGTGCGATCCAGACCCGCAGCGAAGAGCACCAGCATGCCCACCAGCGATAGCAACTGGCTCAGTACCGGCGTCTCGACTGTCGAGTTGGGGTCCAGCACATTGACCAGGGAAAAGCTCATCTGAAAGCCGAGCAGCGTTCCCGCCATGTTGAGCATCTCCGTCAGCAGCTTGAGCGAGAGACCGAAGATCAGTCCCACGCTCAGCTCCCCCGCCACGGCAGGAAAGCCCAGCACCAGATGTCCGCCTCCATGCAACGCGGCAATGGGAGCCAAGAGCGCCGTCAACGCCACCGTGAAGCCAACCTTGACCTGCGGTGGAATCGCCTGCGAGGAAAAAATGGGCGCAAAGATCATCAGACCGCTGATGCGGATGAGCACCAGCACGACAGCGATGAGATATTGGCTCCAGTCAGTCATAGAAAAAACCACAAAAAGAAATATGTTTGTTTTTCTTTATCCCAAGTACCGGTGCATATCCGTCCACAGTTGCAGCGTGTAGTTCACCAACTGCCGCAAAAACCAGGGCATACCAATCACCGAGACAATGCCGATCACCGCCAGCCGGGGCACCGCAGTTATCGTCTGCTCCTGCACCGAGGTCAAGGTCTGCACCACGCTTAAAAAAACACTGACCACCGCTGTCAACACCAGCAACGGCGCGCTCAGCAGCATGGCTTCGATCAGCAGATGCCGCGCCAACTCCACTACCTGATCCGGTCCCATGCCCAGCCTCCGCTAAAAACTTTTCAGCAACGTGCCCGCCAGCAGATTCCATCCATCAACCATCACAAAGAGCAAAATTTTAAGCGGCGTGGAAATGATGACCGGCGGCAGTTGCAACATTCCAATGGAGGTCGTAATTGATGCCACGACCAAATCAATCAACAGAAAGGGCAGAAAGAGAACCGCACCAATCTGAAAGCCCGCCTTTAATTCCGAGAGCATGTAGGCGGGAACGACCACGCTCATGGGCAGATCCTCGGCCTTGGCCGGGCGTTGCGGCATCGCTGCGGAGGCAAACAGTGCCAGATCTTTTTCCCGCGCGTAGTGCAGCATGAAGTGCTTGGGCGGCTCCGTGCCACGCTCCAAAGCCGCCATGCCGCTGATCTGCCCGGCGCGAAATGGCTCCACCGCATCATGGTCAACTTGCAGGAGCACGGGCTGCATCAAAAACCAGGTCATCATCAGACCGAGCGCCATCAAAATCTGATTGCTCGGCGCTGTCTGGGTTCCCAACGCCTGCCGCAAAAAGTGAAAGACCACCAACAGCCGCACCATCGGCGTCATGGCCAGTAGCAGCGCAGGCAACAGCGTTAAGAATGTCAGTAGAAAAACAATGGTCCACGGCACGGTGCCGTTGCCGGCAATCTGCAAACCGTTGGCGTTCGGCAACAGAACGGGCCGAGGCGCGGCCAGCCATGCCGCAACCGGAATGGAAAGAGTTGCGCTCACCGCGGCTCCCGGCATGCAGCATCCAATCCGCTGGCTCCTGCAGACACAGGCAAAATCGTCGTCACACTTTCGGCACCGCAGCCGACAAGATAGCGCTGCCCGTCCATCTCCACCAACGTCAGCGATTTGCGGCCACCGAGCGAAAGGCTGGTCAAAATCTTCTGGCTGGGACGCGGGGACTCTTTGCTGCGCACACCTGCTCCCAAGGCGACCATGCGTTGCGCCAGCCGCTCCGCAGCAGCCAGTACAGGAATCTGCGCTGCAGTTGAGCGGATGCGTTCTCGCAACGTATGCGGGCCGAGTCCAGTGGATGGCTGCTGCTCCCTGTGCAGTTCTGCCTCCGATAGCGTTGGGGCTGCCTGGGAAAGCGAGGGCGACACGTCCGACACGCTTGCCTGCGAATTCCATGTCCATGCGCTCAGCATCGTTTGCCTCCTCTGCGTTCTCTCTGCCGGTTTCATGGCGTCAGACCAACCGCGTCAGGCGTACCGCCATTTGCTGTTCGACGGTTTCCATATCCACCCAGGCCAGCTGCACGCCGCCAATGGAGAGCGGCAGATCATCGCCGTTGGGCCATTGGGTGACTACGAGCGATCCGGCTTCGAGCGCCAGCAGATCGCGCACGCGGAAGTTGGGCACGGGCAGGCCGACCTGCAAAAGCATCGGCAACCAGTCCAGCACCGGCCATTCGGGATACGCGCCTCCACGCTCGGCAAGGCGCTGCCCTTCTGCGGACTCGACTCCGTCGCTGCGCACCTCGCTGCCGCTCTCCAGCTCCCCCGCGAAAGGCTGGCCCGGCTCCAACACTCCGGCCACGCCTGCTCCAGCCGCGTGCGGCATTTGCATCTGCTGTTTGTCTCCGCTTTCCATCGCGCACCTCGCGCCTTGCTGTTTTTCCAACACAAATCCGCGCAGCTCTTGCCTAGGCCTGCACCAGAAATTCCGTGATGTAAATGTCGGCCACTTTCAAGCGTGGATCGCGGGCCGTCAGCGCCTGCTTCAACAATTGCTTGAGATGATCTTTGCCGCCGGGAGCCAATAAATCTGCGGACTGCTGCTGGCTGATGACCGTGATGATCGTGTCACGGGCCAGATCGCGCAGCGCGCTGGAGTCGTCCGCGCTCTGGGCTGCGGCTCCGCCTTCGCCTTCACTTTTTGCAGGCGCAGCCGGAGCGATGAGGCTCAGCGAAAGCCCCACGCGCGCGTAGGAATGCCCGCCCGGATCGGCCAGGTTCACTACAAATGGCTCCATCGGCATCTCCACCGTTGTTGGCGGAGCCGGAACGGTGGTTTTTTCTTCGGCCTTGCTGTCCGGAGCTGCCTGGGCTGTCGCAGCCGCGCCGTGCGAGTGTTTGCGCAGATACAGCCTGCCGCCGACGCCGATCGCGCCCAGCAGAACCAAGGCGACCGACCCGATCAGAATCCAGCGCAGCCGACCGCCGCCGGAGCCGGAGGCTGGGGGTGGGGCCGGAGCTGCACTTTTCTCCGGGCTGGGTGCACCGCTGGAACCGCTGCTGTTGGGAGTTTTGAGAATTGTGGGTTTCGTCGCCATAGCACGAAAGTACCGTGCAGCCCTGAGACCGAAGGGG
>JAJZMO010000147.1 GCA_021798235.1 Acidobacteriota bacterium
AATGATCGCGTCCAGATCAGGATGCAGCAGCGGCTCGCCGCCAGAAATTGTAATCACGCTGGTCCCCAACCGTGCCAGGTGGTCAATGCGGCGCAGCATCTCTGGCAGCGGCACCGGATCGGAAACCTCGTCGTACTCATTGCAATAGGTGCAGGAAAGGTTGCAGCGGCGCATGGGCACAATGTGCGCCATATAAGGGTGGCCAGTGGACACCAATGCGTGGCCGATCGAGGTCAGCTCCCGCACGCGGCGCGTGATGGCGCGCGCACGGCGGCGCAATGCAGACGGCGGCGCGACAACTGAGGATGCAATGGCTGGGGATGCGGCACTCATGGGCTAAGACTATTGAAACATAAACCGCAGCCATGAGCCTGCCTGACCCAGGGGTTCCACGTCTGCATGCGGACAGAATCGTGCGCGGGCAGCGCAGGATTGCGCAAGCTTGCGTATAGATTTGAGAAGCCCATATTGCCCCTGTTCGTGGAAGCGTTCGTGTATTGCAGGCGCGGAGAAAGCCTACTGCGTTGTATGCACGGACATGGTCAGGGTCAGTGGTTTGCCGTTGCGCTGAATTTGCAGCAGGAGCAGGCTATTCCGGTTGGCGTGGACTACATGCTGCCAGCGGCTGCGCGAGGTCATCGGTACATCATCCACTTTGAGCACGATGTCCCCCGCATGAATGCCGGCGCGCTCTCCGGGACTGCGCAGATCCACGCTTTTTACCAGCAGGCCCGTGCCGCCAGGGACGCCGAAGAACTCCGCCAACTGGGAGCTGAGCGGATCCAGATCAATCCCGGTGTAGAGCGCATTCGTGCCCGGAATCCAGCTCATGATCAGGCCATTGGCTCCGAAGGTTTTGGTGAAGTCAGCGGAGGCTGCGCTGAAAAATCCTGTGGATGGGTGCGCGGCCTGGGCGGATGCGGGGGCAATGACTGCGCTGGTTGGTTGCGGCACAGCACGTTGCGGCGCAGCGTCCCGGATCGACGGTTGACGCTCACTGGCATCGGCACTTGGCTGGGGATTGGGTTGGGCAGGAGCCGGTACGGTGTAATGTTGGGACCAAGCCTGCTTTTCGAGGACGCTCCGGTTGGCCAGCTTGACGGTACGTACCAGGGTTTGGCCATTGCGCAGCACGGTCAAGGTCATCGTTTGGCCGATTTTGCTCTTGCGCAACAGAGCGCGCCCCTGCGCGGCACTGTGCAAGGGCTGGCCGTCAATGCGTAGCACCACATCCTGCGCGCGCAAACCGGCTTGACCAGCGGGTGCATCATGATCGACCGCAGCCAGTGCGACGCCCTGCTCTGGCTGCAAGTGCAGGGTCGTGCGCTGCTTCGGTGTCAGGTCCTCCATGTCCACGCCCAAGTAGCCAGGGTTTGCGTGGTGGAAGTATGCGATGCCGGGCGCGCTGGGCGTGGGTGCCAGCGCCGGCATTGTCCGGGTGCACAACAGCGCCAGCGCCCCCAGTACCGCTCCGTGGAGAACAAAACCAGTCCATCCCGATTTTTGTCGCGTCCGTTGCATGAAGTTAACCCATCTTCGCACGATTCTGTCCTGCAATCTTTGGAAATATTACGGCGCATTCTGCGCAGGGCAGGTGCTATTGCGTGGGCGGTATCTGCAGCAACGCCTGAGCCGAAGCTGCACGAATCTGCGGACTCGGGTCTTGTTGTGCCAGCGTCTCCAGCACCATATGCACGCTGCTGTCGGCCTCGACCGGCTCCAGCATGTGCAGCGCAGCGCTCCGCACCTGTGCGCTGGGATCGTGCAGTAATGACTCCAAAATCGCATCGCGGACGCGTGTGTCCTCCGCTACATATGGCTGCAGGCCCTCGAGTGCCTTGGCGCGCACGGCGGCATCGCGGTCATAGCGAAGCGCCACCATCAACGCCGTGCGCACCGGCCCACCCGCGCAGTAGCGGCCTTGGCTGCACTGCTGGGCCAGCAATGCGACCGAATCATCCTGCACACTGGGATCGGTGCCGTTGCCAGCGGCCATCAACAGTAACTGTTGTACGGCGGGATCGTCCACCGAGCCTTCCAGTGTCTGCGGCACAATCTGGTTGTACTGCACCTCGACCATGTGTGTGTCGCCGTGGCGCACGATACGGCTTACGTTGAAGATTTGCGGCACAGCAGCCGGAGTCGTGTCTGCGGCTGCGCTTCCTGTCGATGCGTTTTCGATCGCGCCACCGCCGTGCAGCGACTGTACCGGCGCAAGTGTCTGCGGCCTGGGTCGCGCTGTGGGCGCATTTTGCGCAACTTGCACCGCCTGTGCCAACTGCATGCGCGCATTGCGCTGCATCCAAACCTGGCCCGCAAAGCCGCCCAGCAAAAATCCCACCACAGCCAAGCCTGCGGCAACGCCGGGCGCGCTGCGTAATTGCGCAAAGAGTCCGATGGTGCCCGTTTGCAATCGCTGCCAGAAGGAAGGCGCACCCATTTGGTCCAAGGCTTGATCGAGCCGAATGCGGCTCTGCGCCAGCAAGTTGGGCGATGGTTCTTGCGCAGGCGTCAGCGTCAGGGCGCGTTGCAGCGCCTGATAGACCTCCAACTCGGTTGCACATCGCTCACAGGCGAGCGTGTGCAGCTCCAGTGCTGCGCTGGCGTCCTCATCCAACTCATCGTGAATATAGGCGACGATCTGTAGTTGAGCTTTGTCGCATTGCATGGCCTTGTTCCTCCTACCCCCCAAAAAATCCCTGTTGCAAGAAACTGTTTTTTTGAACGTGCTTTGGGTCTATCTTTGTACGTCTTCGTTTCTGCAACGGAAAAACCAAAAACTCCTGTTATTTTTCTTTTATCGCAAATCCGCCAACTGCCCGCGCAGTTTGCGCGTGGCGCGGAAGAGCGTATTCTTCGCCGTCTCCTCGGACGTGTTCAACATCTCTCCAATGGCGCGCAAGCGCAGCCCCTGGTAATGCTTCAACTCAAACACCATGCGCTCCCGCGGCGATAGCACGTCGAGTGCGCTTTGGATGCGGTCGCCCAGTCGCATCCGCTCCAACTCCTGCTCCGGGTTAAAGCCCGCGCGCCGATCGGCCACGTTGTCGAGCAGGTCGCGCTCCTCGCCCTGGGCCGTTACGGCGATGGCGGACTCTTCGCGGCGCGTCTTTTTGCGGCGCATCTGGTCCAGACACAGATTGGTGACAATGCGATAAATCCACGTGTAAAAGGAGCACTCAAAGCGAAAGCTGCTCAAGTGGCGATAGGCCTTTAGAAATGCTTCTTGAT
The DNA here is from genome assembly GCA_021798235.1 of Acidobacteriota bacterium. The sequence continues at coordinate 3,232 of JAJZMO010000147.1, forward strand.
AAATGTCCTGCGCGTCCTGTTCGGAGCCGGTCAGGTGCAGGGCCAGCCGCAACACGGACTGATCATAGCGGCGCACCAGCGCATCAAAGGCTGTGCGCGAGCCACTCTGGGCCTCGCGGATCAGTTCCGCATCTTCAATGCGTTCTGGGAGTTCGTTGGACACCTTTTTGGATTGTATGCCCGGCAGCATCTGCCGGAGGCGGGGGGATAAAATCGGCTGCAAAATAAGCGTCGCGGTCGGCATATCGATCTCTCGTTCCTGTCTGGCTCCCCTGCGGAAGTCGTGCAATGAAACCCTTCAGTGTTAAGACGTTGCCCCCCTAAAAAGGTGAGCAGGGGGGGAGTCAGAAATGTGGGCAGCGAATGCCTAGGAAGCGGAAGGGTGCGCTTGCGGAGCATTCCTCCCCGCAACGACAAGTCCTTCTGCGAAGCCTCAGCGGCGGCGCAGGCGCGGTTGTAGACTGAGGAGAATCATGTTGCAGAGACCCCGCACGCTGGCCGCTGACTCGCAGACCTCCCTGTTCCCCACACAAGAAGAAGCCCATGCACGCGACACGGCTGCCAATCGCCCGGCAGGCAATGGTGCGGGCCGCAGCGCTTCAGCCCCGAGCCGCTCCACGCGCAGCGGAGCGGGGACAGGCAGCGCAGGCAAAGGTGCCGACGGAGCGGGTTGGATTACGGCGTACACCGATGGCGGCTCGCGCGGCAATCCGGGGCCGGCGGGCTATGGCGTGCTGGTGCAGGCATCCGATGGCGCGAAGCTGGCCGAGTTGAGCGAGTTTCTGGGCATCGCCACCAACAATGTGGCGGAGTACTCCGCACTGTTGGCCGCCTTGCAGTATGCGCTGGAACAGGGGCATGCGCGCCTGCGCGTAATTTCGGACTCCGAGCTGATGGTGAAGCAGATGCGCGGCCAGTACAGCGTGAAAAGCCCCGACCTGCGTCCGCTGTATGAAGAGGCACGGCGGCGCGTGGCGCGCTTGGAGGCATTTGCCATTGAGCATGTGCTGCGCGGCAAAAACAAACAGGCCGACGGTCTGGCCAACGCGGCCATGGACCGCGGTATGAAGCGCTAGGCCAGCGCCGCGCGCACTTTGTCGCTGACCAGTTTTCCGTCGGCACGCAGGTCGGCGGCTTGCAGCTTGGCCTGCGCGGCCTTCATCACGCTGCCCATCTCTTTGGCCGTGGGCTTGGCCCCGGACGCGGCCAGCTCCGCAACCACCGCCTGCACGATGGAGACAATCTGCGCCTCGTCGGCCATCTTGGGCAAATACGCCTCAATGATGGGAATCTCTGCCGCCTCTTTGGCTGCCAGCTCGGGGCGATTGCCCTGGGTAAATTGCTCGATGGCCTCGCGGCGCTGTTTGATCAGAGTGGCGAGAATCTGCATGGCCTCGGCATCGGTGAGAGGCTCCCGCTTGTCGATCTCTTTCAGCTTGAGCGCCGATTTGACCATGCGCAGCGTGGAGAGCTTCAACTCTTCGCGCGCCTTCATGGCTGCGATCATGTCCTGCTGCACGCGCTCTGCAATGGTCATTGTGGCCGTCTCCTGATCCGTTCGTTTTGGCGTTGTGCGCAGCACGAAAACAAGCGCGGGCACAGACTCTCCAGTATAGTGGACGCCCGCGCATCCGCCGACCCGGTACAATAAAGACATCATGTTTCGGAAAACCCGCATCTTTACTCCCGGACCCACGCCTTTATTGCCTGCCGCGCAGTTTGCCATGGCCGCCGCGGACATGCACCACCGCACGCCAGAGTTTCGCGCCCTGTACCAGCGCGTTCTGGGCCAGTTGCGCGCCTTTACCGGCTCCAAAAACGATGTGATCTTGATGGCTGCCAGCGGTACCGGCGCCATGGAAGCCTCCGTCTCCAACCTCACCTCACCGGGCGACCGCGTGCTGGTGCTGACGGCTGGCAAATTCGGCGAGCGCTGGACGGCGCTGGCCAAGGCCTTTGGCTGCCAGGTGGACGTGGTCAACGTTCCCTATGGCCAGACCTTTGCGCTGGATGCTGTGCGCGCCGCGCTCAAGCCCGACACGCGCGCCGTTTACATGCAGGCGACGGAGACCTCCACCGGCGTGCGCCATGACGTGGCCGCCGTGGCCAAGCTGTTGCGCGAAGCCAAAAGCGAAGCGCTGCTGGTCATCGACGCCATCACTGGCCTCGGCACCACGCACCTGGACATCGACGGCCTCGGTCTGGATGTGGTCATTGGCGGCTCGCAAAAGGCCGTGATGATTCCGCCGGGATTGGCGTATCTTTCTGTCAGCGAACGCGCCTGGCAGCGTATGGAGTCCACCAAGAATCCGCGCTATTACTTTGACCTGCGCCGCGAGCGCAAATCCGCAGCCAACGGTGAGTCGGCCTACACGCCGGCCGTGGCGCTGATCGCCGCGCTGGGCGCTGCCTTCGACTACATTGCCGGCCAGGCTGGCGGCGACCTCGAACGCGGACGCAACCTGCTGATCGAAAACGCGGAGACCTGCGCGCAGATGACGCGCGCCGCCGTGCCCGCACTGGGCCTGCGCCTCTTCGCTCCCGATGCACCCGCCGCCGCTGTCACGGCCATTCTGCCGCCGCAGGGCGTTGACTCCGGCATCATCGTCAAGGAGATGAAGACGCGCTTTGCCTTGACGCTGACCAATGGACAGGGCGAGATGAAGGGGCAACTCTTCCGCGTGGCGCACTTGGGCTACTTCGATCCGCTGGACACGCTGGCCGTGGTGGGAGCGCTCGAACAGGTCGCAGCCGAAACGCTGAAGGTTCCCGGTTTCCAGTTTGGCTCTGCCTTGGCCGCCGCGCAAAAGACGCTGGCCGCACGCACCGCGCAACTGAAAGCCAACAGCTAACAGCCAACACATAAAGGGAAAGCAGACGATGAAGATTGTTCTTGCCGAAAAAGTTTCCCCGGCCACGGTGGCGGTTTTTGCCAGCGAACCGGATTGGAAGGTGGTTCCGCACGACAAAATCGCCAACGGTCTGGCCGCTGAGCTAGCCGATGCCGATGCCTTGGTCGTGCGCTCTGCGGTACAGGTGGATGCCAAGCTGCTCGAAGCCGCGCCCAAGCTGCGCGTCATCGGGCGCGCCGGTGTCGGCGTGGACAACATCGACGCCGAAGCGGCCACGCGGCGCGGCATCGTGGTGATGAACACGCCCGGCGCCAACGCCGTGGCCGTGGCGGAACTCACACTGGCCCTGATGGTGGACCTGGCCCGCATGGTTCCGCGCGCCAACACGACCATGCACGAAGGCAAGTGGGAAAAGAAATCCCTGCAAGGCATGGAACTGCGCGGCAAGACGCTGGGCATCGTCGGCCTGGGCCGCGTGGGCATGGAAGTGGCCCGTCGCGCCCGCGCCTTTGGCATGGAGCTGGTGGGGCACGATCCTTACGTGGCCGCGGCCATCGCGCGCGAAAATGGCGTGCGCCTGGCTCCGGTCGATGAAGTGTTGCGCGTCGCCGATTACCTGACGCTGCACGTCGGCCTGACGCCGCAGACCGAAGGACTCATCAACGCCAAATCCTTGGCGACGATGAAGAAGGGCGTGCGCATCGTCAACTGCGCGCGTGGCGAGCTGATCGACGAAGGCGCGCTGGTGGAAGCGCTGCGCTCTGGCCACGTGGCCGGTGCCGCGCTGGACGTCTTCCAGAAAGAGCCGCTAAAAGATTCAGCCTTCTTTCCTATGGAAAACGTGATCCTGACGCCGCACATCGCCGGATCCACCAACGAAGCGCAGGAGGCCGTCGGCGTGCAAATCGCCGAGCAGGTCAAGGCCTATCTGAAGCTGGGCGTGGTGCAGAACGCAGTCAACGTTGCCTCCTTGTCGCACGAGGAGTACACGGAGATTGCGCCCTTCATCGGCATGGCCGAGAGCCTGGGCAGCCTGCTGGCGCAGATCGCCGCCGGGCAAAGCCAGTCGCACAGCGTGGAGAGCATTGACGTCGTTTACAACGGTCGCTTAGCCTCCATGCGCACGGAGCTGCTGCGCAACGCCGCTCTCTGCGGCGTGCTGTCGCACTTCGAACAGGTCAACCGCATCAACGCCAGCTCGGTAGCTGCCGACCGCGGCATCCATGTGAATGAAGAGAAAAAAGAAGCCGTCAGCGGCGGCGCGGCCAACGTGCTGAAGCTGACGCTGCATGGCGCGGGCAAGCACCTGACCGCCAGCGCCACCGTGCTTCACGGCAGCTCGCCGCGTCTGCTTTCGATGGATGACATCGACATCGAAGC
>JAJZMO010000100.1 GCA_021798235.1 Acidobacteriota bacterium
GGATACTCGCGCTCCCGCAAATCCACGTAGTCGAAATCCACCGTCATCGCCAGCATGTACACCGCCAGCACGTCGGCAAACGCCGCCTCAAAGTACTGTGTCTTGGCTTTCTCGTCGCCGGCCTCGGCCCGCTGCCGATACTCCCACGCGTCGTGGCTGGTTTCGCCCCGCATCGATAACTGCGCCTGTCCCCACACCAGTTCGTGAAAGCTCTCCGGTACGCCCGCGGCTTCCACAAAGTGGTGCCCCACGTTGATGAAGTACTCAAAGGCCAGCGCAAACCGGTCCTGCATGATGCGCGTGGAAATGAAGGTGCACTCCGCGCTCCCGAACCGGAAGTTCTTGTGGCAGATCGCCCGGTCGCCCAGCTCCGTCGTGTACTCCGCCGCAACGGAAACCTCGTCGTTCTCCGCAATCGTCAGCGGAACAAAATAGTACGCCCGCCGGTTCAGCGCCCCGGCCATGCCTGCCGGAACCGCCTGCACAATCCGCTCGATGTCTTCTCCCGGCTGCGTTTCACCAAACGTCGCGTAGCAGATGCCGTTGGGCGCCTGCACCACCTGCGCCTGCTGCGCCACCTGCAATGCGGGAATCAATGCCGGCGCCTGCGCCGCCGGGCTGTGGGACTCGTCCATATCTCTTGTATTCTAGGGCATGTTATGCAGTTCCTGACCGGCTTCTGCACGTATCGCCCATCCGGTCCGGCAACCCACTCCGGGGAGACAATTTCCCATGGCGCTCGTCACCATCTCTCTTGACCAGCTTGTAGACGGCAAACCCGCCACCCCTGAACACGCCCGCAACTGGTGCGCCCGCCTGGAAAGCGGCGACATCCTCTTCTTCCCGCAGTCGCCCATTCCCTTCACCGCCGACGATCTCGCCTTTCTGCGCGGCCAGCAGCAGACCGACAGCAGCCTGCACAAAAATATCGCCTACAAGCCCAATATCGACAAGCTCAGCGGCCTCGACGCCAAATCCGCCAACCCCGCTGACGTCGAACGCCTCCACGCCATCATGCGCGGCTATTCCCAGCACGTCGTCAGCTTCCTCACCGGCTTTCTCGCGCCCTACCGCGCCCAGTGGCGGCTCGACTACGCCAGCTTCCGCCCGCTCGAAGAGCAGAACCGCGACCTGCCCCTCCGCCGCCGCAATGACCTTCTGCACACCGACGCCTTCCCCACGCGCCCCACGCACGGCGCGCGCATTCTGCGCTTCTTCAACAACGTTCACCCCACCCGCACCCGCGACTGGGTCGTCAGCGACCCCTTTGCCCAAACCGTCCGCCAGTTCGCGCCTGCGCAGATCGCGCCCCATCCGGGCACCACGACCACCCGCGCCGGCAAGTCTCTCGCCCGCGCCCTCGGCCTCGGCAAAGCCATCCCCTCCATCAAGCGCACGCCCTATGACGACTTCATGATGCGCTTCCACAACTTCCTCAAGGAAAACGAGCAGTACCAGTCGCACACCGCGCGTTACCCCTGGCAGTTCCCCGCCGGCTCCAGTTGGATGGTCTACACCGACACCGTCCCGCACGCCGTCCTTGCCGGCCAGTACGCCATCGAGCAAACCTTCCTCGTCGAACCCCAGGCACTCGTCCAGCCGGAAACCTCACCCCTCCGCATCCTCGAACGCCTCGCCGGCGCCCCGCTCATCTGACCGGCGGTGCCCCATTTCCGGGGCCCCACGAACAGGCTCTCGTTCGCGGGGTGGATACAAGCCTGCCGTTGGCTTGAGTGCGTTCAAAACTCTTCGACGAGCCACGCATCCCCAGCCCACTTTGCCCGGAAACAGTCTTCGATATCTACTAAAACTGTCGTGCCTCAAACCTCTTTCGCATCTCCGCCGTGGATCCTCGCCGCAGCTCTGGCCGCATGGTCCGCCCTGCTCGCCGTCGTTGTCTCCCGCTTCATGGCTGCACGCGTAAACCAGAACCTGCCCGAGGCCGACCGCATCCCTTCCGTGCGCCGGAGCCGGGACCTGCGCAAGCGTTACAAGCAGCTTTATCCCCGCACAAAGCTCACCCTTCTCCTCGACGCCTCCGTCGTGGTGCTCATTCTTTCTCTCATCGTTCTGGTCGAATCGCTGTTCTTCGGGTGACGTTGCCGTAACCGCCTCGCACTCCCTTCACACTGCGGCAAAAGGCTAATAGTTAATCGCGAATACCTGCCTCTCCAAGCATCACCCCCGCCCCATTCCATGCTCTAATCAACTGCGATGGACAACCGCTCGATAGCGCAACTGCTCGAAGAAACCGCCGACCTGCTCGAAATTGACGGTGCCGACTCCTTCCGCATCCGCTCCTATCGCCGCGCTGCCGAATCCATTCAGTCCACCACCATCTCCCTCAGCGACATCGCGCACGACGCCCGGCAACTGCAGGAAATCCCCGCCATCGGCAAGAGCATGGCCTCCAACATCGAGGCCCTGGAAGACACCGGCACCTTTTCCCCGCGCAAGGAACTCCTCGAAAAATACGGCGCCACCATTCTCGAACTGCTCAAGCTCCCCGGCATGGGTCCCAAAACCATCGCCCTGCTCTGGGACTCGCTCCACATCGCCTCCGTCCAGGACCTCGAAACCGCCATCAAGGCCGGCAAGCTCGACAACCTTCCCCGCTTCGGCCCCAAACACATCGAAAACCTCAAGAAAGCCATCGAGGACTACCGCCAGCACACCGGTCGCTTCCTGCTCAACGTAGCCGACGCCGAAGCTGAAGCCTTCTCCGCATACCTCCGCCGGCTCGACGGCCTCAAGCAGATCACTGTCGCCGGCTCCTGGCGCCGCGGCCGCGAAACCGTCGGCGACCTCGACATTCTCATCTCCGGCCCCGCCTGCGAAGAAGACAACGCCGCCGCCACCGCCAAATACGTCGCCGCCTACCCGGCCATCGCCAGTGTCCTCGCCCACGGTCAGAACAAGGTCAGCTTCAGGCTCCGCAGCAACCTTCAGGTCGACGTGCGCCTGTTGCCCGAATCCTCCTACGGCGCCGCCCTCCAGTACTTCACCGGCTCCAAATCGCACAACGTCACCCTCCGCCAGCGCGCTCTCAAAAAGGGCTACACCCTCAGCGAATACGCGCTCGCCCGCGTCAAGGACGGCTCCGTAGTCGCCGCCAGAACCGAGGAGGAAATCTACTCCGCGCTCGGCCTCGACTGGATTCCCCCGCACCTGCGCGAAAACCTCGGCGAAATTGAAGCCGCCGCAAAGCACACCCTGCCCCACCTCATCGAACTCAAGGACATTCACGGCGACGTCCACGCCCACACCACCGCCACCGACGGCCGCTGCTCCATCCGCGAAATGGCCGAAGCCGCCCTCGCGCGCGGCTATCAGTACATGGCCATCACCGACCACTCCAAAAATCTCGCCATGACCAACGGCCTCGACGCACGCCGCGCCCGCGCCCACCTCAAGCGCATCCGCAAGGTCGACGAGGAAATGGAAGGCCGCATCCGCGTCTTCACCGGCATCGAAGTCGACATCCTCGCCGGCGGCGAACTCGACCTCCCCGACGACGTCCTCGCCGAAATGGACATCGTCATCGGCGCCGTGCATACGCTCTTCAACCAGCCCCGCAAGCAGATGACCGACCGCATCCTCCGCGCCATGGAAAATCCTTACCTGCGCATCCTCGCCCATCCCACCGGCCGTCTGCTGCTGCGCCGCGAACCTCTCGACTTCGACCTTCCCGCCGTCCTCGACCGCGCCGCCGAGCTGGGTGTCGCCGTCGAGCAGAACTCCTCACCCGAACGCCTCGACCTCGGCGACGTCAACCTCCGCCTCGCCCATGAAAAAGGCTGCAAAATCGTCATCAATACCGACGCGCATCACACCACCCACTACGACAACATCCAATACGGAATCCGCCAGCTGCGCCGCGCCTGGCTCACCCGCAAGGACGTCCTCAACACCCTGCCGGCAAAGAAATTCCTTGCCGCCCTCCGGCCAAAACCGTAAGTCCTGAACCGCCAAACTTCAAAGAGGATTACACTTTCCCCCATGACATCGCCCACCGCTTCTTTCTCTCAGCGCGAACGCGGCTCCGCACTCACGGCTACTGTCTCCGTCCTCGCCGCCATCATCATCACCGGCCTGGTCATCGCAGCCTTCTACTTCTTCCTCACCCCGCCGCCCACCAGCGAAGGTCAGGTGCTTTCCCTCGATGTCTTTCCCATTCACAACACCAGCGGCGGAGGCATCATCGCAGGCGGCATCAGCGGCCAGCCCGAATCCTTCAATGAAGTCATCGTTCTCGCCAACGTCGCCATCAAGAACACCGCCAAAGTCCCCATCAGCCTGCTCGACATGGACTCCTACCTCTACATCCCCAATTCCGACAACATCTACCAGAACGGCGCCGCCAGCCACCAGGACTTCGAGCGCGTCTTCATGGCCTATCCCCAGCTCAAGTCCAAAGAAGGCAAACCCCTGCGCCGCGACACCATCCTCGCTCCGGGGCAGCAGATCGCCGGACAGCTCATCTACCATTACCCGCTCACCCTGGCGCAGTGGCAAAGTCGCACCAAGCTCCACATCATCATCGCCTGGGCCCACCAGGACAACCTCATCCTCAAGCTCAAAGGCTCGCAAACCAGCACCGGCTGGCAGCACTAGGGCTTGCCTATGTTCACTTGTTCTGATGAATATCTCCGGACGCCCTACCCTCACGAGGGCGCGGCGAACTGCGGAGTAGGGCGAACCCTGCATGCGAAGCACGCATCCGCCAGTCGGGAGCACTTCTTTTTGCTGGCGTTCCAATAGGGACACCGTGCTAGACTTCTCCCCCAAGGAGAAAAACCTCATGCGCAGATGGGTTGCCGGTATCTCCTTCTGCCTTGCCGTAATTCTTTTCAGCATCGCCGGCTGGAACTTTTTCCAGCACCGCTACTGCAACGCGCAGCGCCTCAATCAGGAACTGGCCGCCACGCATCGCCCTGCCCTGCTCGATGAATTCATCGCCCAGGACCACCAGCACCAGCAGGAAGAACTCAGGCAGACCCTCGCCGGCGGCGTGCTCTTGATCGTTGCCATCGCACTCTGGACCAAGCGCTTCGATCCCGAGCACTTCGTGAAGAGCCTGCGCAAACACCCCACCCCGCACCCCTAGAGCGAATACGCCACGGCGCCTCACGCCACTTTTGCTGGCTTTACCTGCAGCTTGATCCCTTCATGCTGTTGCAGGTAAGCGATCACCAGCAGCAAATTCTTTGCCTGCGGATTCCCACTCGGCCCAAACATTCGCATCAGGATCTTCACCGGTACGCCGGTTGCCTCCGCAAGCGCCCCAAACCCCAGCGTCGCATGGATGAAGTCTCGAAAAATCGCTTTTGATGAATCCTGCGGCCAGCGCGCATCATTGCCCATTGGCCGCTGGTTTCCCTATCACCACCGGCTTCGGCGCGCCCTTCGGCGTCGACACATACCCCTCCACCTGGTTGTGGCTGATCTTGTTTACCACCAGCTCGAACAGCAGGGGCTGCTTGCCCGAATAAAACTGAACCGGCTCATCCAGCGCGCGATTCTTCTTCTCAATCTTCTTGTCGTTCGTGAACACCGTCATCGTGTACGTGTTGTGCTTCACATTCACCTTGCGCAGCCGTAACGCGATCGTGCCCACCGCCTTTTTCTGCCCCTTGCGCAGCGTAAACGGGTAGTAGTCGCGGTTACCCATCTTCTGCAGCACTTGCAGTTCGCGTTCGTTGGTCGCAATCAGCCCGCTCTGGATGCCCAGGTCGCCCTGCATCTTCCGCATCTGTGCTTCATCGCTGGCAAGCTGCGACTTCGTCTGGTTCAGATCGGTTTTCACCCCGCCAACGTCGCTCTTCACGCCCGCCACATCGCTTGAAACCGACGAAACCTGCGTATTGGTGCTCTGCTGTTCCTGCTCCAGCCGCTTCGCGGCCGCCTGTTGCCGGTGCAGAAGATCCCGCGCCCTCTGAGCCAGTTCCTTTTGCGTCATACCCAGCCGATGTCCCAGCGTCTCCGAGGTAATCCGCAGCTTCGCGTTGGTTTCATCCAGCGCCTTGGCCAGTTGCCGGTTCTGCTGCTGGGTCGCGGCCAGTTGCGCCTCGGCATGCGTCAGCCTGCCGGCCAGCGAATAGCTCCACACCAGCCCCGCCACCGCCGCCACAAACGCCAGCGCCAGTAATGCCACAAACCATTTCGAAGGCCGCTTTTCCTCCGGAGACTCTTGCATCGTCTGGCCCTCCACTCCTGTGCTCTGGCTCACTTTTGTAAGCCTCGCAACCTCCTACAATAATGAAAAACCGGGCAAGCGAATCATACAAACGAAGGGAAACCCACGCATGACAGGCAGCGGGAAGCAGAATCCGGCGGAAAATATTTACGACGTAGCTATTGTCGGCGCAGGCATCATCGGCCTCTCCGCCGCGCTCGCGCTCTCCGACGCCGGACTCCGCGTCCTCGCCCTCGACCAGCAGGAGGCCATGCACGAGGCCTCCTGGGCCGCCGCCGGCATGCTCGCCGCCAACGATCCCCACAACCCTCCGGAAATCCACGCCCTCTCGCTCTACAGCGAGTCGCTCTACCCAACCTTCCTGGACCGCGTCGAGCAGCTCGCCGGCCGCGCCATCCCCATCCGCACTACCCAGACCCTCGAAGGTCTTCCCGCGGACCACCCCCTGTCCGGCCAGCCGCTTACCGCCGAGGAAATCGATCAGCTCGCCCCCCGCCTCAACACCGGCTCCCTCAGCTTCTCGCTCATGAACGAACGCAGCCTCGACCCCTGCGACCTTACCGAAATCCTCCCCGGCGCTATCCGCGCCGCCGGTATCGAACTCCGCGATCATACCCAGGTTCTCCGCGTGGAAAGCGACGGCCCGGCACACCGCCTGCTCGCCGCCCGCCGCGCCGAAGGCCAGACCGAGGAGGAATCCTTCACCGCCCGCCACGTCCTCTTTGCCACCGGCGCATGGATCGCGCCCATCGCCCATGCACCCGCCGTCGAGCCCCGCAAAGGCCAGCTCGTCGCGCTTAAAATCGACGGACCCGACCAGACCGACTGTGTCCTCCGCATCCCCGGCCTCTACATCGTGCCCCGCGGCGAAGGCAACTACGTCGTCGGGGCCACCCTCGAAAACACCGGCTTCGACCAGTCCACCAGCGAGCCGCAGCTCGCCGACCTCGCCCGCCGCGCCGCCGAACTCTGGCCCCCGCTCGCCAACGCCGAACGCGTCGCCGCCTGGGCCGGTCTGCGCCCCATGGCTCCGGACGGCCTCCCCGTCATCGGACCTCTCTCACCCCGCGACAAAAATCCCACTCTCTGGGTCGCCACTGGTCATTTTCGTAATGGAATCCTGCTCGCGCCCGGCACTGCGCACATCCTCCGCGACCTCATCCTCGGCCACACACCGCAGGTGAATATTGCCGCCTTCCGCGC
>JAJZMO010000193.1 GCA_021798235.1 Acidobacteriota bacterium
CAGCACGCGATTGCGCCGCGCGTGGCGAAAATAGACCCAATCGAGCAGAGGAACCAACGGCGCGCCTTGACCGCCCAGCGCAAGGTCTGCCGGACGAAAATCCGCAACCACTGGCACGCTCATCGTGGCCGCAATCACTGAGGCTTCGCCCATCTGCCACGTACATGCAACCGGCGCACCACAATACGATTGTGGCGCGGCCTGATGATAGATCGTCTGCCCGTGGCAGCCCACGAGATCAATTTGGATTTGGCTCTGCGCACAGGCAGCGCGCACGGCCTCAGCATATACCTGTCCCAGTCGCCAATGCAGGCGCGAGAGTTCCGCAACGGAGATGCTCTCCGCATTCATCGCACACAGCACCGCACGACGCAGCGCTGCTGGATACGGAGTGGCGCAGTATGCCAGCAGGCGCAACCTTGGCGTTGCATTGGGTTCGCGTGGCGGCAAGCAACGCACCAAGGCCACATCCACGCCATCGGCAGAGGTGCCGCTCATCACGCCGGCAACGGTCCTTGCGGTGTAAGGAATTCCTTTACCCTGCGCGCGCGCGGATGGCATTATCTTGGCTCTCCTGCTGTGCGCGTGGAGATATTCTGCGAAAAATTCCGCAACCGTGTCTGCATTTTTTCCATCCGCGCTGGCGTCAGAGCACGCGGTAGCCTTGATTGCTTCAAAAGTCTCTGCTGGGTTTGCTGCACCCGTTGCGCAGCGCGCTCCACCAAGAGGGCGAAAGCTGCTGAGCGTTCGGCTTCCCTCAGCACGGCTTCGTATGCACCCAGAATGCGATCCGCGCGATGGCAGACCTCCATCGCATCCATGCCTGCGACGATAGCGGCGATGCAGGCTTCCTCAATCGAGGTCTGCGTTAGTACGCCACCCATCTCCATGTCATCAGAGATCACAAGTCCACGATAGCCAAGCTGCTTGCGCAATACTTCGCCAATCCAAAATTTTGATAGTGATGCGGGCCGCGCTGGCGACTCAATCTTCGGGTAAGCGGCGTGGCTGACCATCACAAATGCCAGCTGCGCCCGCAAAGCCTGGTATGGAGCCAGATCCGCCTGCATCTGTTCCCACGTACGCGCAATCTTCGGCGTGGCCTGATGCGAATCCAGCCGCCCGCCGCCGAGACCAGGGAAATGTTTGCCACAACCAAGAACGCCCTGCGTGCGCAGCCCAGCTAGAAACTCCCGTGCGTAACGCGCAACCATCTTGGGATCTGCAAAAGCGGTACGGCTGCCCATCACCGCACGACTGGCGGGCAGTGCAAGATCCAGCACCGGAGCCAGATTTACATTGAAGCCCAGCGCGGCAAGCATTTGCCCAATCATCGCGCCGTGCTGATGAAAAAGTTTTGCGTCGCCGGTCGCAGCCACAGCGGCAGCTGATGGCGTTCGCCCCATCAAATCCCTCAGGCGATCGACTGTTCCTCCTTCCAGATCCACATAGCGAAAAAACCCTTCACGCGCCGCTGGCGCAGAATCGCGCGTTGCAGCAACCGAGCGCCAGAGCGCGTGTATCTGTTGTGGGGAAACCAGATTGCGCTGGAAAAGAATGATGCCGCCTGGTTGCAAGACGCGGAGCCAAGCCCGCTCGAGTACGGAGACCTCCGCCGATTCCAAGCCAACAACAAACAGTGCGCCCACCTGGCGCCGCAAATGTACTTTCTTCATGCTGGCTCACTCCAGCCTGCTGGCTGTGGCGCAGCACCTTGCGCAATTTCTGCCTGCAATTCCGCCAGCAATTGCAGGGCTTGCATGGGCGTCAGCGCATTCAAATTCAGTGCGCAGATACGATCCACCACCTGTTGCGAGAGCGGAGTGAAGAGCGTCATCTGCAACGTGGGTGTGGCTGACTCTACGGCCTGAATCTCGCGGCGCTCCGCACGCTCATGTTGCACCAATACGGTGCGCGCGCGCTCAATAACAGCCTTCGGCAGCCCTGCCAATCGCGCGACATCAATGCCATAGCTTTTGCTGGCCGCGCCCTCTTCAATCGAATGCAGAAATACGATTCCCGCCGGAGTCTCCTGCACAGAGACGCGCAGATTCTTCATGTGCGGCAAATGTTCTGAGAGCAGCGTCAGCTCATGATAATGCGTGGCAAAGAGCGTCCGCGCGCGAATCGTGTCATGCAAATGCTCCAGTGTGGCCCAAGCCAGCGAGAGTCCATCAAAGGTGGCTGTACCCCGGCCAATCTCATCCAGCAACACCAACGAGCGTGCCGTGGCCGTGTTCAAAATCGCCGCCGTCTCGGTCATCTCCACCATAAAAGTGGAGCGGCCCTGCGCCACGTTGTCACTGGCACCAATGCGCGTGTAGATACGATCCACCAGCCCCAGCCGCATTTGCTGCGCAGGAACGAAGCAGCCCATCTGCGCCATGATTACCAGCAGTGCGGTTTGGCGCAGGTACGTGGACTTGCCCCCCATATTCGGTCCGGTGAGCAACAACACGCGTGTACCCGCTGCATCCATGTGTACGCTGTTCGGCACAAAGCGCCCCTCGGCCCGCTGCTGCATCCGGTTCTCAATCACGGGATGCCGCGCAGCCAGCGCCTCCAGCACACAGCCATCTTCCACTTGGGGACGCACATAATTGCGTGCGGCTGCCAGGTGTGCGAAGCAAGCGATCAGGTCGAATTCCGCCAGCACGGCAGCGGTAGTGCGAATGCGAACGGCACTGGCAAGAATCTGTTGGCGCATCTGTTCGAAGAGTCGCCGTTCAATGGCCAGGCACTCCTCTTGCGCGCCCAGCACCTTGCGCTCATAGTCTTTAATCTCTGGCGTGGTGAAGCGCTCAGCGTTGGCTAGCGTCTGCTTGCGCTCATAGTCATCCGGCACGTTGGCCAGATTCGCCTTGGTAATCTCAATCGAGTACCCAAAGATGGAGTTGTAGCGCACCTTGAGCGAATGAATGCCCGTGCGCTTGCGCTCGCGCTCCTCGATGGCGGCAATCGCCTGCCGTCCATGCAGACTCAACCCGCGCAGCGTATCTAGCTCCGCATCCACGCCTGCGGCGATGACGCCGCCATCGGCCAGATGCACGGGCGCATCGGCAGCGATGGTCTTCTCAATCGCTGCGCGCAAATCTTCCAGGCAATCCAAGCGATTGTGCAACCGCGCACTGGCCTGCGCCCGCAACGGCTCTGCCGCGCGCGCGATTGCAGGCAATCCAGCAAGCGACTGCGCCAGCGCCAACACATCCCGCGGCCCTGCGCTATCGAGAGATATTCGGCTCAGCAGCCGTTCCATATCCTGAATTGCGCTCAACGCCGTGCGCAATTCCTCCCGCTGCATCAATGCACCCTGCATCTCCGCCACGGCGTCGAGTCGCGCGTTGATCGCATCTGCATCCAACAACGGGCGCAGTAAGCTGGCACGCAGCAGGCGCTTGCCCATGGGCGTGGTGCAGTCATCCAGCGTGGCAAAGAGCGTGGTGTCACGCCCGGCGTCGGGCATCAGCGACTCAACCAATTCCAAATTGCGCACCGATACCGCATCCAGTTGCAAACAACTGCTGCGTTCGTAATAGCGCAGGCCGTCCAAGTGCTGCAACTGGCTCTGCTGTGTGTTTTGCAAATAATGCAACACCGCACCGGCTGCGGCTGCGGCTGCCGGATGCTGCTCCAATTCGTAGCCCGCCAAACCCTGTGCGCCCAAGTGTCGCGTCAAAAGGGGCTGTGCGTAATCTGCACTGAAGACCCATGGCTCGATCTGGGTCACAATCCACGGCTGGCTGGCTGAGCTTTTTTGCAGCGCAAGCATGGACGGCTCCTGCAAGCCGGGCAACGTGCTCTGCTCCGCCAATACGATCTCCGCCGGAGCGATGCGCTCCAACTCATCCATGCAGAGCGCGGCTGCGTCTGGCCCCAAAAATTCCGTAGCGCGAAAATCTCCCGTGGAATTTTCCAGCAGCGCAAGGCCAATGCGCTGCCCTTCGCGTGCGTTTTTGCTGGCTAGCATACACACAGCGGCCAAATAACGACTGCGCTCCTGTTGCAGCGTTGGATCCAGTGCCGTGCCCGGCGTCAGCACGCGCGTCACCTCGCGGCGCACTAATTTCTTGGTGAGCTTGGGATCTTCCATCTGCTCGCAGATGGCGATGCGATAACCACGCCGCAACAGACGCTGCATGTACGGCTCAGCGGAGTGATACGGCACGCCGCACATGGGCACGCCGTTGTTCTTGTCACGCGAAGTCAGCGTGATTTGCAACTCTTGTGCGGCGATTTTAGCGTCTTCATAAAACAGTTCGTAAAAATCTCCCAACCGGAAAAAGAGCAGCGCGTTGGGGTTCTGTTGTTTGGCTGCCGCATATTGGCGCATCAACGGTGTGGGCGCGGAGGCAGGCGTGGGGGCAGCCATTGCCTCGGGCACGGCGGCTTGCGAATCTCGGAGCATGGGACCGGAGCTTTGCACGGATACAGCCAGCATAGCGCGATTGAAGCAGGCAAGCGAAACGCTGCGGCCAATGCGAATCGGCAGCCATCGTCCAGAGCGTCTGGTGACTGGCGTCACACCAGCCAGGTGATGCGCCGCTTATACTAAGGACGCAGGGAATTTGATTACTTCAGGCTGGATGGCGTCCATGTATTTGCTTTGGCTGCGGGTTGCGCTGGTGTTGTATGGAGCCTCCTGCATCGCCATTCTTCCCGACGTCATCTCCAGCGGTACACGCTGGCGCAGAGTGGTGTTGCCCGCCTGTGTTTCTGCAGGATTCTTTCATCTGGTCGCGCTGGTGGAGATGCTGAACCTGGCGCATCACCTGGTTCCCAACACGCTGCATGAGATGGACACATTGCTGGCGCTCTTGCTGGCAGGCGCATTTTTGCTCGTCTTTTGGCGCTATCGCGTAGCGTCGATCGGCATCTTTCTTCTTCCGTTGATCTTTTTATTGCTGCTGCTACCGGCGGCGGGCCCCGATCGCAGTCCGCTGGCCGTTCCGTGGATTCGCAGCGGCTGGATCTTCGTCCACATTGCGCTGCTCCTGGCCGCCTACACTGCGCTCATCCTGAGCCTGCTCTCCGGCCTGCTCTATCTGATTCAGGAACGCCGCTTGAAATCCAAGCGCGTCCATGGACTCTTTCGGCATTTGCCACCGCTCGAAACCATCGATCAGATTGCCACGCGCGCGCTGGTGATCGGCTTCCCTTGCATGACGCTGGGCCTGCTGGCCGGAGCGCTCATCGCGCAGGAAAGTGTGGGTGCCTCATACTTCCTCGATCCTAAAGTTCTGCTCTCCATCGTTATGTGGGCACTCTATGTGTGGATGCTCGCCGTGCGCAGACACTCTGGCCTGCGCGGCAAGCGTGCCGTTTACCTATCCACGCTCGTCTTTTTGGTGGCCGTCACAGTTTGGGTGGCCAACCAATTCAGCACCGTACATCGGTTCGTGATGCCATGAATCTTGTCCTCGTTGGAGTGAATCACAAATCGGCTCCGTTGGAGATTCGAGAGCGGCTCGCGATTCCGCCCGCGCGTTTGTCCGAGGCAACGCAGTCCCTGCTCGGCGTGCCCGGGGTGCGCGAAGGCTTGATTCTCTCCACCTGCAATCGCGTCGAACTGCTCACATATCAAGAACCGGCGCAGGCAAATCTACTGGACTTCATCCGCGACTTTTTTGCTGTGGAACCCGCCGATGTGCGCCCATATCTGTACGAATTTCGTTCGAGCGAAGCCGTGCGCCATCTCTTCCGTGTCGCGTCCAGCCTGGATTCAATGGTCGTCGGGGAGCCGCAGATTCTAGGCCAGGTAAAAGAGTCTTACACCGTGGCACGCTCCGTCGGCGCGGTGCAGGCGCATCTCGATCCCCTGTTGCAGCGCACCTTTACCGTCGCAAAAAAAATACGCACCTCGACGAACGTCGGCAACTCTTCGGTCTCCATTGCGTCGGTGGCTGTGCGTCTGGCCTGCCAAATTTTTGGCTCGCTGCACAATCGCACCGTACTGCTGGTGGGAGCAGGCAAAATCGGCGAACTGGCCGCGCGCAGTCTGATGCAGCAAGGTGCGGGCAAGCTCTACGTTTGTAATCGCACTTATGAACGCGCCGTACCGCTGGCCCAACGTTTTGGCGCAGAGGCGATTGCCTTCGAGAACCTGCATAATTTTGCCGCCCAAGCCGATGTGGTCATCACCTCAACGGGAGCAGAAAAGCCCATCTTCGAGCCAAAACACGGGCAGGCCTACGCGCAGCAGCGCAAACAGAAGCCCATGTTTTTTATCGACATTGCCGTTCCGCGCGACGTGGACCCGGCGATGAATAGCGTTGAGGGCATCTTCGTTTACAGCATTGATGATCTGCAATCGGTTGCAACCTCGCACATTTCCGAGCGGCAAAAAGAAGCGCAGGCTGCTGAGGCCATCATCCGGCGTGAGGTACAACGCTATCAGGATCACCGCAACACGCTGGACGGCGTACCTGCCATCGTTGGCATTCAGAAGACCCTGGAATCCCTGCGTCAGTCGGAACTGCAACGATCCAGTGCGCGCTTGGCCGATTTAACAGACGAGCAACGGCAGGCCGTCGAAGCGCTCACGCGCTCGCTGGTCAACAAGCTGCAACACGCACCCATTCAGGCCATCAAACGCGCAGCAAGAGAAGGCGACCGCGAAATGCTCGCCATGCTGCAGGGGATCTTTAACGAAGAAGGATCCAAGAACACTGGCCGCGCAGATGCGTCCGTGTCTGATCCAGATGAGGATGCAACCGCTTGATTCACATTGGCAGCCGTGGCTCCCAACTGGCGCGCTGGCAGGCGCTGCACATTGCCGCGCGCTTACAGGCGCTGGGGCACGACTCTACGATTCAGATCATCCACACCACCGGCGACCGCGTGCAGAGCGCTCCCTTCGCACAGGTGGGCACCAAGGGCATGTTCACCAAAGAGATTGAGGAAGCACTGCTGGCGGGAAGCATAGATCTGGCCGTACACAGCATGAAGGATTTGCCCACGGATCTTTTGCCTGAGTTCACCATCGCCGCCACACCAGAACGTGCCGAGGCGCGCGACGCATTTCTCTCTGCATGCTACGACAGCCTGCAAGCGTTGCCCGCGGGCGCAACCGTTGGAACCAGTAGCCTGCGGCGTCAGGCACAACTGCGGGCGCTGCGCAGTGATTTGCAAATTCTAGAATTGCGCGGCAATGTGGACACACGATTGCGCAAACTGTCCGAAGGCCAATACGATGCAATTCTTCTCGCCGCTGCTGGGTTGGAGCGGCTCCGACTTACAGAATTTGTGCGTGGATATTTTTCCATCGCTGAAATGTGTCCCGCCGCCGCGCAGGGAGCACTCGCCATTGAGTGCCGGAGTAACGATGCGAAGACCCAGGCGATACTCGCCGCGTTGCATCACGCGCCAACCAGCTTTGCCGTAACCG
>JAJZMO010000166.1 GCA_021798235.1 Acidobacteriota bacterium
CGCGAATCAAGGCTACGGCAACGGCCAAGCCAAGCGCGGCAGACGCGAAGTTGTGATACGCCAGACCCGCCATCTGCGTCAGATAGCTCATCGTGGTCTCAGGCGTGTAGGACTGCCAATTAGTGTTGGTGGTGAACGATGCAGCCGTGTTCAACGCCAACGCGGCGGGCACATTCGGCAGATGCTGCGGGTTCCACGGCAGCCAGGCCTGCGTGCGCTCGATGAGATATAGCACCAGCATGGATACTAGGCTGAATCCCAACACTGCCATGCTGTAGACCGTCCACGGCATCTCTTCGGTTGCATCCACGCCCGTCAACTTGTAAATCAGCCGTTCAATGGGGCAGAGGATTGGATCGAGCCAGGTGCGCTCGCCTTCAAAGACGCGCGCCATGTACAGGCCCAGGGGTTTGGTCGCCAGCAGCACCACGCCAAACAAAAGAAAAATCTGCAACCATCCATTCATCGTCATTAAAACTTCTCCGGACGCAGCAGCGCGTAGACCAAATAGCCCATCAGCAAAATGGAGAGCACCAGAACAATTGCCGTTTCCACTGTCATCGTTGTCACCTCAACCGTTCGCAAGCGAGTATGTACAGCGCAGAGACCGCAAAAAACACGATTCCCAAAAGCACCATCAGAAAATCTATCACCATAAATTTCTCCTAGAACATGAATCCAGCTTCAAGCACACCACGAGCCTGCATTGCATCAGTACCATTGGGGCCAAATGCGTCTCCTGCGGTTGCGCTCATCGCATGGACGAATGAGAACTCAGAACGAGCAAAGAATGCCTTGTCCTGAAATGTTGGAGTTACCGTTGCAGAGAAGGCATCGCTTCCCGTGCCATACAACAGGTTGACGGCTCCTTCGCTGGCAGTACCTGTGCTCGCGATATATTCACCGCGCGCGGCCAGAGTAATCTTTGGAGTCAGCGTATAGGTTCCCGAAATGGCTCCGCCAACGGTTCCAGTTTTATATCCTATCCCGATCGCAGAATTTTTCGGAACGAAGGTAGCCTGAACATACGGCTGAAGAATCCATTTTTTCTCCGTGTGCGTGTAGATAATGTTATAGATCGAACTGTTATTTTGATACATCGGTGTAGCTGCGCTGGAATATCCTGTCTGTCCATAATTTCCACCAGCTACAACTTCAATAGCATTTGCAGCACTCGGTGTATAGGTAAACATGCCCGTGAGCCAGTTGTAGCGATTCGAGTAGAATCCATCACTCCAAGCTAACGAAGCGCTGATTTTTCCTTTGCTGTAATTCGCCTGCAAGCCACGGTTGACGGCATTTTCCTGATTCCACAAAAGTCCACGCTCAATATTAAAGTTCTCAAAGGTGAACGTATACTCGGCACCGATCAGGGTCGGCAACTTGCCGACTTCATACGAAAAGCTACCCCTTGGAGCCAGCTTAATATATCCCTGTGGAAGAGCACCGAAGAAATCTGCCACCGTCGCGCGAGTGGTTAGAAAGGGTGAGCCGAGTGCGGGCAGGTTGTAAGCGCCACCCTGCAAAAAAAACTGCACCAATCCTGTTGTCTTTTGAACAAAAACCAGGGCGTTGCTGATATCTGCATACTTTGAATGATCGCTGGGACTATGGTTATCCTGTACATATCCAAATCCACCAAGAATACCTGTAACTTGTAGTTTTCCGAAGTAACGACCCGCATCGAAGGTGGTTGGCGAGGCGGTGCTGAGTGGGCCAGACATAGATGGCATCGACAAGGGTGCAGCCGGTGCTGGCGCTGTACCGGATGAAGAGCTTGCCTGTGCTTGTGCCACACACGAAACCATCACAACAAGGAAAAGAAGGTGAAGGTTTTTTTTGCAATTGCGAATCAATCCCCCCCGTTGCTCCATCGGATGAAAAACAGCCGCCTTATTGCGAAGGCGTATTTTTTTCGTCTCGCGATGAAAACCCCGATATACAAACATCATAAATCCTATCGACATGATTCCCGCCACTCCGCCAATGTAAGCAATCAGCATGTTTTGATTCCCGGACAATTCTTCTGTCCTGTGAGTAGTTCACACCACGCCGTATAAATTGGGGATAAGAAGGTGGTAAGGAATTTGTAAAGGATGGAATGACGCGAATTGGGGGAAGAGGCGACGTTAACTCTCGGAGCTGCCCTCGCCAGCCGGTTCAAAGCGGTAGCCGACCCACGGCTCGGTCAGGATGAATTTGATGCCGTCGTCCGATTCGATCTTCTTGCGCAACTGGCCAATGAAGACACGCAGATACTCCGGTTGCTCGGTGCTATGCGCTCCCCAAACTGCAACCAAAAGCTGCCGATGCGTGAGCACCTTTCCCGGATGTTGCGCCAGGTAATGCAGCAGATCAAACTCTTTCGGCGTCAGGCGTACCGGCTGGCCAGCCACGAGTACTTGATGCGCCTCCGGATCAATGCGGAAGCGTCCAGCCTCCAGCACTGCTCCTGTTGCGTGTTCTACTTCCGGCTGCTGCGCCGCGCGGCGTAGATTGGCGCGTACACGCGCCAGGAGTTCTCCGGTGCTGAAGGGCTTGGTGACAAAATCATCCGCGCCCGCATCGAGCGCCTCCACTTTTGTTTGCTCCTGATCGCGCACAGAGAGCACCAGCACCGGCACCTGTGAGCGCATACGAATCTCGCGGCAGAGCGCAACGCCGTCCATCTTGGGCATCGCCAGATCCGTGATCACCATGTCGGGATTCCACTGCTCAAACAAGCGTAGAGCGCTCGCTCCATCGGTAGCCGTTTGAATTTCGTAGCCCTGGATGGTCAACGCCGTGCGCAAAACCCGGGTAATTTGCGGCTCGTCATCGACCAAAAGCAGGCGAGGCTTGTTCATCGCGCATCCTGCGTAATGATGTGTACATCGACCTGCGGCGCGCCTTTCAACAGCCGCTGAATCGCAGAGTAGTACAGATATTTTTTGAAGCCATGTACCGACTTGCGTCCGAGAAGAATTTGCGTAATGCGTTTCTCCTGGGCAAAGGCGGCCAGCGCATTGGCAACGGTCTTCCCTTTCAAAAAGATCACTTGCGCGGAAAGGTTTTCCGCAAAGCGAATATTGGCCTGCAGACTGCGCCGCTCCTCCGGCTCCAACTCCGCCTCGCTGCCAACGTGTACCACGAACAGCTCCGCGTCGATACCTTCGGCGATGCGCGCACCGCGGGCAATCAACTGTTGCGCTGCCGGGCTGGCGCTAATGCAGACCGCGATGCGCTCCTGTACCTGCCAGTGGTCACCAAAACGCTTGCGGCGCAGATAGGAATCCAGGCTGCGATCCACTGCGCGCGTCACCTGGCGCAAGGCCAGTTCGCGCAACGCCATCAGGTTGCCGCGCCGGAAGAAATTGGTCAGCGCCCGTTCCACGCGTTCCTGCGGATAGATGTCTCCACGGCGCATGCGGGTTTGCAAAGCCTCGGGCGTCAGGTCGGCCATCACCACTTGGTCGGCCCGCTCCATTACCCAATCGGGCACCGTCTCACGAATGGCGATGCCGGTGATGCTTTGCACGGTCGGCCCCAGGCTCTCGATGTGCTGAATGTTCACCGTGGTCAGCACGTCGATCTTCGCTGCGAGAATCTCCAACACATCCTCATAGCGTTTCCGATGTTTGCTGCCTGCGACATTGGTGTGCGCCAGCTCATCCACCAGCACCACGGCAGGTTTGCGCCGCAGGATTGCATCCACATCCATCTCGTGAAACACCGTACCCTTGTACTCCAGCGGACGCAACGGAACGAAGCCAATCTGTTCTGCCAGCTCGGCGGTGCCCTTACGCCCGTGCGTTTCGATCACGCCGGCCACAACATCCTCTCCGCGGCTGGCGCGGCGCAGCGCCTCGCTGAGCATGTTGTAGGTTTTCCCCACGCCCGGCGCGTAGCCCAAAAATACTTTGAAGATGCCTGCGGTCTTTTCTTCCGCAGCCTGCTCCAGCCAGTCTTCGGGAGTCTTGCCGGAAACGAATTGTTCCCTAGATGCAACCATGGACGCCTCTTCTTCGTACAATACAACGCATGAGCAAAAACCGCGTACTGAAAATTGCGGAGTACCTGGCTGGGGCGGTTGCAGTCGCAGCGATTACGTTCGTTGAATACCGCCTGTTCCACGTAAATCGCACCACGGTGGCGCTCTCATTTTTATTGGCTGTTTTGTTTACGGCGGCCAGTTGGGGACTGCGCCCGGCGGTCTTCGTTTCCCTGCTCTCCACGCTGGCCTTCAATTACTTTTTTCTTCCTCCAGTGCTCACCCTCACCGTGGCCGACACGCGCAACTGGGTGGCGCTGTTCGCATTTTTGGTGACTGCGGTCATCGCCAGCCACCTGGCCGAGCGCGTGCGCAGGGAGGCGGACAAGGCCAACCAGCGCCGCCGGGAAGTGGAGCGGCTGTACGGCTTCAGCCAGCAGTTGCTCGTCACAGAAAACCCTACGGAATTGCTGACGCGCATTCCGGGCGACATCACGCTGGCCTTTGGATTTATGGAAGCCGCATTGCTCGCCAGCAGGCGCAACCGCATCTACCGCTCCAGCGGCAATGCGTTGGACCTGCCCGCCGAGCGGCTGCGTGAGGCCGCCCAAAGCCGCGAGCCGGTGCAGGAGGGCGCGCACATTTTTTATGCTCCTCTCATGATGGGCGTGCGACCGATGGGCGCGCTGGCCGTGCGCGGGCCGCTGCCCTCACGCGAGACCTTGGAGGCGCTGGCTGGACTGATCGCCATTGCCGTGGAACGCGCCGACGCGCTCGAACAACTGACCCGCGTCGAGGCCGCGCGCGAAAGTGAGCGCCTGCGCACGGCCCTGCTGGACTCGATTACCCATGAGCTGCGCACGCCACTGACCGCCATCAAGGCCTCCATTACCAGCGTGCGCGCCACGCCGGATATGGCTGCGGAGCAAAAGGAAGAGATGTACGCCGTGATCGAAGAGGAGACCGACCGGCTCAATCGCTTGATTGCAGAAGCGGTGGAGATGGCGCAACTGGACGCACGCGAGGTCAAGCTGGACATCCGTCCGCATCCCGTCCGCGCCGCTGTGGATGCGGCCCTGGCCGATCTGGCGGAGGTGCTGCATCACAATCCCGTAGAGGTGCGCCTGCCGGAGTCGCTGCCGCTGGCGCGCATGGATTTAACCTACATCACCAAAGTGTTGCGGCACCTGCTGGAGAACGCGGTGAAGTATTCCGAGGAAGGCAGTCCAATCTTCATCAGCGCCGAAGCTGGCGAAGGAACGCTGACCATCAACGTGGCCGACCGTGGCGCAGGCATTGACGATCTGGAGCAGTCCATGATCTTCGACAAGTTTTATCGTGGCCGCGAGCGTCGCGGATTGGTGCCGGGCACGGGCATGGGCCTTGCCATTGTGCGCGCCATTGTGGAGGCGCATAATGGCAAGATTACCTGCACCAGCCAAGTCGGCCACGGTTCCGTATTTTCTTTCACGCTGCCCATCGCCTATTAGCCGCTGTACCGAACAGATTCCCGCGCCGCCCCCTGCGCAATTGTTAAACTGGAAGCAATCATGTCCAGCCAGAAAAATCCTCCCATGTCCGGCGCCGCAATCCGGGAAATGTTCCTGAAGTTTTTTGAGAGCAAAGGCCACACCCGCGTTCACTCGTCTTCGCTGGTGCCGCACAATGACCCCACGCTGCTCTTTACCAACGCGGGCATGAATCAGTTTAAGGATGTCTTTCTCGGCGCGGAAAAACGCGCCTACTCCCGCGCCACCACTGCGCAGAAGTGCGTCCGCGCCGGAGGCAAGCACAACGATCTGGAGAACGTTGGCTTCACCCGCCGCCACCACACATTTTTTGAGATGCTCGGCAACTTCAGCTTTGGCGACTACTTCAAAAAAGAAGCCATCGCCTATGCGTGGGAGTTGGTGACCTCGAAGGAATGGTTCGGCCTGCCCAAAGACAAACTCTACGTGACGATCTTCAAGGGCGAGAACGGCGTCGCCCGCGATGCCGAGGCCTATCAGTTCTGGCTGGACGTGGGCGTG
The DNA here is from genome assembly GCA_021798235.1 of Acidobacteriota bacterium. The sequence continues at coordinate 6,001 of JAJZMO010000166.1, forward strand.
CCCAAGGATCGCATTTTTGAGCTGGGCGCAAAAGATAATTTCTGGCAGATGGGCGAGACCGGCCCCTGCGGCCCCTGCAGCGAAATCTATTACGACATGGGCATCGAGGCCGCAGAGACTCCCGGCAAAGATTTGCCCTTTGGTCAGGATGACGCCCGCTACGTCGAGATTTGGAATCTGGTCTTCATGCAGTTCGACAGAAGTGCGGACGGCAAACTCACGCCACTGCCCAAACCCTGCGTGGATACCGGCGCAGGCTTGGAGCGCCTCGCCGCCGTCCTGCAAGGGAAAATATCGAACTTTGAGACAGATTTGTTCGTACCGCTGATTGAACGCGCTGCGGAATTGGTTGGAGCAAAACCCACGTCTGAAAATCCAGACGTGGGGCACCCGCATTCTTCGGCTTCGTTACGCATCATCGCCGACCACGCACGTGCTGCGACCTTCTTAATTTCGGATGGAGTGCTTCCAGCGAATGAAGGGCGCGGTTACGTGCTGCGAAAGATTCTCCGTCGTGCGATTCGCCACGGTCGCTTGCTGGGACAAGAAAAGCCCTTCATGTATCAAATGGTCTTCGCCGTGCGCGATGAAATGCAAACTGCGTATCCCGAACTGAAAGACAGCGCCGATAGCGTATCCAAGGTTGTTCTTGCCGAAGAGGAACAGTTTTCCCGCACCTTACACCTTGGCTTGCAGCAGATGACGGAGGCCGCGTTCCGCGATGGCACGCGCGCCTTCCACCTCTACGAAACCTACGGCCTGCCGCTCGACTTCATGGTCGATGCGGCCCGCGATGCGGGCATCGCCTTCGATATGGAAGGCTTTGAGCGCGCACGCGCCGAAGAGCAAGCCCGCGCGCGTGCCTCGTGGAAAGGTGGCTCCAAAGCCACGGCCAGTCCGGTTTATCGTGAGCTGCCGAAGACAATCTTTGAAGGCTACACGCAACGCAACTCCGCAGGCTGCGAAGTGCTCGCGCTGGTCAAAGACGGCGTGGGCGTGCAGGCGCTCCAGCCCGGCGATGCCGCAGAGATCGTCCTCGACCACACGCCTTTTTACGCTGACTCCGGTGGTCAGGTCGGCGACCACGGCTGGCTGCGTTCTGAAGACGGCAACCTCACCGTCGCCGATGTGCATGGCTGCACCAAGCCCGTGCAGGGCGTCTTTGCGCACAAGGTCACGGCCAAGCAGACGATTCGCCTTGGCGACAAATTGAATGCCGTCGTGGACAATGAATTCCGCGCAGCGACCATGCGCAACCACA
>JAJZMO010000244.1 GCA_021798235.1 Acidobacteriota bacterium
ATGGTTCCCTGAGCCACGCGATGGCCCTCCGCGCCATAAATATACTCCACCAAAACTCCACTGTCGCCATGAACTCCACCATCGCTTCGCTGTCACTTCACCATCGCCACGCCGCCGGAGATGGACTTACTCTGCGCCGCGCACATCCGCCCCTCAGCATCGTAGAGATACGTGTTGACTCCATCGGGATCCACCAACCCTCGAATCCAAACAATGAATCCACGGTGAGAGGCTTCGGCAAGCTCAGGGCCGGTTCCAGTGTGGCCGCAGGATTCTTACCCGCTATGGAGTTGAAGTGCTGCTGGCTGGGCGCAAGGCTTGCAACTGCGCGATGAGCGCATCGAGTTCGGCCAGCCATGCGGCAGGTTGCGTGGCTTTCAGCGGGAAGCGCAGCACGCCCTGCGGGGTGAATTGTGCGCCGCGCTTGGCGTTGCGCGCCACGAGCTGCATCAGCTTTTCTGGATCGATCTGCGCGTTTTCAGTGAAGCCGATGCTGACCAGATCGCGCTTGCGATCAATCTGCGCGATGCCGGACTGCTCGCACAGCAGACGGATGCGCCCGGCAGTGAGCAGGTGCTGCACCGGCTCTGGCAGCGGGCCGTAGCGGTCTTCCAGCTCGGCGCGAATATCGGCGAGCACCTGCTCACTCTCCGCACCGGCGATGCGTTTGTACATGCGCAGGCGGTGATTTTCCTCTGCGATGTAGCTGCTATCAATGCGCAGCGCCACGCCTAGGTTCAACTGCACGGCGGGCTTGCTGGCCTGGTCCTCACCCTTGAGCGTGCGCACGGCCTCTTCGAGCATCGAGGTGTACATCTCAAAGCCAACGGCTTCGATGTGTCCGCTCTGTTCGCCGCCGAGCATGTTGCCCGCGCCGCGCAACTCCAAGTCCAACGCGGCGATTTTAAAGCCAGCGCCGAGGTCGGAAAATTCTTTGAGCGCGGCCAAACGACGCCGCGCGATTTCCGTCAACTCCTGATCCGGCGGAATGAGCAAGTAGGCATAGGCGCGGCGATTGGAGCGGCCTACGCGACCGCGCAACTGATATAGCTCGGAGAGTCCGTGGCGGTCAGCGCGGTTGATGACGATGGTGTTGGCCAGGGGAATGTCCAGACCATTTTCGATGATGGTGGTGGCCACCAGCACGTCGTACTCATGGCGCATGAAGGCGAGCATGACGCTCTCCAGCTCGCTCTCGCCCATCTGGCCGTGGCCGACAAGGATGCGCGCTTGCGGAACCAGTTCGTGAATGCGCGCGGAGAGGTCGTAGATGGACTCGACGCGATTGTGGACGATGTAAACCTGGCCACCGCGTTCCAACTCCACCTCCACTGCGGAGCGGAGGATCTTTTCGTCGTACTTGGCCACGACGGTTTGGATGGCCATGCGATCCTTGGGCGGCGTTTCGATGACGCTCATGTCGCGCAGGCCGGCCAGCGACATGTGCAGCGTGCGCGGAATCGGCGTGGCCGACATGGAGAGCACATCAATTTCACGCCGCAATTGCTTCAGTCGCTCCTTGTGGCGCACGCCAAATCGTTGCTCCTCGTCAATGATGAGCAGGCCGAGGTCTTGGAATTGCACATCCTTGGAGAAGATGCGGTGCGTGCCGATTAGGATGTCGACCTTGCCCTGCGCGGTTTGTTCGAGCACCTGCTTTTGTTCCTTGGGCGTGCGGAAGCGCGAGATCATTTCAATCTTGACAGGGAAGGCGGCAAAGCGACGCTTGAAGGTTTCAAAGTGCTGGAAGCAGAGCACGGTGGTGGGCGTGAGTATGGCGACCTGCTTGCTGTCTTGGACGGCTTTGAAGGCGGCGCGCATGGCGACTTCCGTTTTGCCGTAACCCACGTCGCCGCAGAGCAGGCGATCCATCGGCATGGAGGATTCCATGTCGTGTTTGATGTCGGCGATGGAGTTGAGTTGGTCTTCGGTTTCGTTGAAATCGAAGGCGTCCTCAAACTCGCGCTGGAGTTGCGTGTCGGGCGTGAAAGCGTGGCCCTGCGCGGCCTTGCGCGCTGCGTAGAGCTTGAGCAATTCGTCGGCCATGTCCTGCATAGCCTTTTTCACGCGTGCCCGTGTGCGTGCCCATTGTTGCGAGCCAAGTTTGTTGAGCGTCGGCGCAGGGCCGCTCTCGGTCGAGCGATATTTCTGGATAAGGTCGAGTCGCGTCAGTGGCACGTAGAGTCGCGCCTGATCGGCAAACTCCAGAATCATAAACTCGGCGCTGACGCCCTCTTGCGCAATCTCCTTCAAGCCGAGATAGCGCGCGATGCCGTGCTCGACGTGCACAACATAATCGCCGATGGTCAGATCGCGCAGGTCCGAGATGAAGGCTGCGGACTTGGATTTTTTGCGCCGCGTTTGTGTGCGCGCCGCCGTGACCTCAGCCTCATCGTTGAGATCGTTGGCCCCGAAGATGGCCAGACGTGCCTCTGGCAGCAGCACGCCGTTGGCGATCTCCGCGCGCAGCAGCACGGGGGCCAGCTTGTCACTGCCCAGGTAGCTGGACTCATCCATCACGGTGCCGGTGGCTTGGGGATTGCGGCTGCCGATGCGATAGGCCACGCCGTACTCGCGCAGCAAGTTGGCCAGCCGCTCGACCTCACCGTGATTGGGCGCAGCCAGCAGCACGCGCATGTTCTGTGCGCGCAGTTGGCGCAGCTCCTCCATGAGCGCGGGAATGGAACCATGCAGGCGCAGCGTGGGCCGCGTGTGAAAGGCCGCCTCGCTGAGCGAGGTTGCATCCGTGTCGAGAATGTCGACTGCGCCCAACTGATCGAGATCGAGTCCGGGCGCGACGGCCACGCGCTGCTGCCACTCCCAGGGCGACAGATATAAATCCTCTGGCGTAAAGAGCGTGCCAATGCCGCTGCGCTCATGGCGCTGCTGCACCTTGTTCCACCAGCGGTCGAGTTGGTTCTGCACCATTGCTGGCTCTTCGACGAAGATGCGGCTCTTCGGTAGCAGGTCGAAGACGGTGTTGCGTGCGCCGGATGCGGCGGCGGCAAAAAACTCCCAGCCGGGGAAGAAGTGCGCGCCCCCGGCGCTGATGGCCTCTTGCAGCGCGGAGGCATCGCCGTCCACGCGCTCGCCGCTCAGGCGTAGATGCACGCGCTGCAACAGCGGTTCCGTCAGCGGCGTTTCCGTCAGCGGTAACAGCAGCGCCTCATCCGTTGCGGCGGAGGAGCGCTGCGACTCCGGATCAAACTTGCGGATGGATTCAATCTCATCGCCGAAAAATTCCATGCGCAGCGGCGTGGCTGATTCGGGAGGAAATACGTCGAGGATGCCGCCGCGCAGTGCGAATTGGCCGGTCATCTCAACTAACTCCGTGCGCTGGTACCCGGCGCTGGCCAGATGCGCGGCCAACGTTTCCGGATCCAACTCTTCTCCGCGGCGTACGGTGCAGGCCAGGTTGGCCGCGTGCTCCGCGCCAAAGACGCGATAGCAGGCCGATTCGATTGGAAGAATAATGATGCGAGCCAGACCGCGTGCAATCTTCCACAGCGTGACGGCGCGCTGCTCCTGAATCTCCGGATGCGGCGAAAGATTTTCAAAGGCCAGCACATCATGCGCAGGCAGGCGCACGACGGATTCAGCATCGAGTGCTCCCGTCAGATCGCAGGCCTGCTGCACCAGCAGTTGGAGCGACTCTGCCGCGCGATTGTCGGCAACGACGACGAAGACGGGCGCTTTGGCGGCGCGGGCCAGCAGCGGCAGGTAGAGTCCGCGCGCCGTGGCCGTAAGGCCGGAGACGCGACGACGCCCCACGCCCGCAGCCAGCGACTGACTGGTGCGCGCAAAGGCTGCATCGGATTCCATCTCGGCGAACAGGTCGCGGACAAAGGACAGGATCATCGTGCTGGTGGTGAGGGAACGCTCTATTTTACGCGGTCATTCTGGATGCGCCAATTGCAAGGGACTTGCGGTTTGCCTCCCACTCCAGCCGCAAAAGCGCGGCTAGAATGAGAAGCCCGCGGATGTTGTTTGTGCTGCGCCACCGAAGATTCTTCGGCTCACTGGGTTCGCTCGGAAGGAGAATTCATTTTCTGGATGCGCTAGCTGATCTCCAAAACACTGGTGTCACTGGCGGCGCGTTGCTGGGCGCGTTCGGCCACGGCGCGTGCGATCTGATAAAAGCTCTTCGCTTGCTCGGAGTGTTCGCCGGCCAGAGCCACGGGCAGGCCACGATCGCCGCCGAAACGAATCTCCGGGTCCAGTGCAATCGCGCCCAGAAACGGCAGATTGAACTGGCGCGCAGTGCGTTCGGTACCGCCCTGCGAAAAGATGTCAATGGCCTTGTGGCAGTGCGGGCAGTCAAAGTGGCTCATGTTTTCGACCATACCCAACACGTCCACCTTGACCTGATGAAACATTTCCAGCGCTTTGCGCGCGTCTTGCAGCGCGACGTCCGACGGCGTGGAGATGACCACTGCGCCGGTGAGCGGAACCGTCTGCACCAGCGAGATGACCACGTCGCCAGTGCCCGGCGGCAGATCTACGATGAGAAAGTCTAACTCGCCCCAGTTCACCTGCTGCAAAAATTGGCGAATGATCTGGTGCAGCATGGGGCCGCGCATCACCAGCGGCTTGTCGCCGGGGGAGATGGAGCCGACCGAGATCAGCTTGATGCCATGCGCCTCCAGCGGCTCAATTGCATTGTTTTCCAGCACGCGCGGCTGGCGGGTTGCGCCCATCATCAGCGGCACGTTGGGGCCGTAGATGTCGGCATCAACCAGTCCGACGCGATGGCCCAAGCGCGCCAGGGCGATGGCCAGATTGACGGCCAGCGTGGTTTTGCCCACACCGCCCTTGCCCGATCCCACGGCGACGATGTGCGCAATGCCCGGCAGCGGTTGTGGTCCTTGCGGCGGCGCAGCGTGCGCGTGGCCTCCCATGTGTCCCATGTTGGTTTCTCCTTATATCTTTTGCGCGCCGTTCTGGTTCTGGCGCTTGCGGTTGTGTTCCTGCTGGCGCTGTTCGCGGCGGCGGCCTGCGTCGTCGTAGCGGCGCTGCTCCTCGCTGGAGCGAATGAGCAGTGGCGGAACGGGAATGCTGTGGCCTGCTTTGTCGATGGCGACAAAGGTTAAGTAGGCGCTGGCCACGTGGCGCGTGAGATTGGCGTGGGCATTCTCCACCCAGACCTTGACGCCAACCTCCATCGAGCGGTGAAAGACGCGGTTGACCGTGGATTTGAGCACCAGCAGATCGCCCACATGCACCGGAGCGATAAAGTCGATGTGCTCCATCGAGGCCGTCACCACATGGCTGCGCGAGTGGCGATAGGCAGCCATAGCCGCCACCAGATCAATGAAGTGCATCAAGCGCCCGCCCAGCAGATTGCCCAGCACGTTGGTGTCATTGGGCAGGATCAGTTCGGTCATTTCCGATTGCGACTCGGTGGCGGAACGTGCGGGCTGGGCGCTGGGACTGGAACTCATGGGTATACTCGTGCGATGTCAGAGATTGCATTGCGCAGCGTTGGCTTGCGCGACACAGACACCCCCTATTTTACGCTGAAGCGTGACGGTGGATTGGGAGCGGGGCCGCATGGGGATAGATCGGATGCGCCCCTGTTTTTTTAGAAGCGATAATACACGCCGAGCGCTGGCTCCTGCGTATAGGTTAGGTCTCCGTTTACAGTAGAAAATGTATTGAGGTTCGGTGCCGAATCGATGTCCACTCGATCTTGCAGGCGCAGTCCGAAATGCGAAGCAAATTTCCAGTCCAGTCCGAGGCCGCATTCAAATACGAATTCCGTTGCGGAACTAGTGTATATTTGGCCACTGCTGGGCACAACGAACAAAACTCCGCCGCCCGCTAGGGCAAAATACTGCAGATTGCGCTTCTTCCGCGAGATTACCCAATCGCCAGTAATCGTTTGTGCGTAGGCCGAGACCACGACTGTAACTGGCTGGGAGTTACAGCCGGATGAGGGACAAGGTGTTGTAGGTGCGTTCGCGGGGAAAATATAGGTATACGTTTGGTTCGCACGGTTATAGGAGTAAGCCGCCTCAAAGCCCACCCAGGAATTATGAATATGGCGCATCTCCAATAGAGCCCCTGCGGAGTTGGAAGAGCTTTGTGAATACTCGCCAGATAATGGTGTGCCCGACTGGGTCGCACCACTGACGGCTCCATCAATACTAGCCGCAACGTCCGTCTGCCCATAGGCTATTGCGCCATTCCACGCCGCCACGCCCGCCAGCAGGCAGGCAAGATGGATCCATTTCTCTTTCATCTTTGCTCGCATCAGAAGCGATAGTATACGCCGAGGGCTGGCTGTTGGGAGTGCGTGTAGACCTTGGGCTCGTTCCATGTGGTGCCGGATTGGAAGGAACTATTGGTAAGGCTGGGATACAGGCCGGGTGCAGCCAGAATTGGGGTTTTATAGATGGCGATCCGATCTTGCAGGCGCAGTCCAACATGCCGGGATAGTTTCCAATCCAGTCCGGGGCCGAAGAGGAATGTAAATTCCGCTGCATTTTGAGTTGTGCTCTGCCCGCCGCTGGGAATAAAGAGAAGGAGTCCGCCGCCAGCTAGAGCGAAGGGTCTGAAGTTGCGCACTTTTCTAGAAAACACCCAGTCGCCAGTGATCGAGTGCGCGTTGGCCGAGACGGCAGCTATGGGCTGTTTATAGATGGGAGGGCAATTGCCGGAGGTTGGACAGGGTGGATAGAGGATTTGAGCGGTGGTTGTGATGTAGCTCTGATTGGCGCGATTATAAGAATATATAGCTTCAAAGCCGATCCAGGGGCTAACAATGCGGCGCACTTCGAGCAAGGCACCAGCAGCATCTGCGGCACTCTGAGTTACGCCGCCCGAGGTTGTACTTTCGTTGAACGTTCCGATGATGCTTCCTGCAATGTCGGTCTGCTTTTGCGCATGAGCGGATAGGGCAAGCATTACAGCCGCTACAGCCACCAGATGTGCAAGATGCAGCCATTTTCTTTTCATCATTGCTCGCATCAGAAGCGATAGTATACGCCGAGGGCGGGTTCTTGCGTGTAGGTCAAATCATTCGTCAGCCCCGATCCGCCAAGCTGGGGCGATTTATTTATGTTCGCTCGATCTTGCAGGCGCAACCCGAAATGCGCAGCAAATTCCCAGTCCAGTCCGATGCCAAATACAAACAGGAATTCGGTTGTGCTGTTG
>JAJZMO010000150.1 GCA_021798235.1 Acidobacteriota bacterium
GCGGCTCATTTCGAAATTCAGGATTGGGAGGGGACCGAGCGGGTGCAGACCTCGTACAATGGCGCCGTGGAAGGCACGTACAGGTCGCTGCCTTATGGCGATGGATATTCGGCATCCGGAACCGATGACGACGCCTACCACTTCGCCATGCTCGATCAGGACAACAGCAGCGACGACCACGCCATCTTCCGCGAGTACTCCAATATGACCGGGCGCTGGATGAGCCCCGACCCGTACTACGGCAGCTACAACCTCAATAACCCTCAGAGCTTTAATCGCTATGCGTATGTGCTCAATAGCCCGCTGAGCTATATCGATCCATGGGGTCTTCAAGACACTAAGGTCTCTGTACCAATAGTAATAAATGGTTGTCTTTATATTCGAACGACGACCGATCAAAACGGTGATGTATCGACAACTGACACTTTCCTGGGGTGCCCTTCAGCGCCAACCACAAATCAACAATCACCCGGCAGTGGCAGTATCGGCGGTGGCGCCCCAAATAACACGAGGACTACGTGTATAGCGGCAGCTCTCGGCAGTGGCGCATTGAGTGCTGGTGTAGACGCATTAGGGTTTATTCCTGGTGAGAAAGATGTTCAAGCGGCGGTGGACATTGGCTCTGGCACTTTCGCCAGACAGATTGGCAATTGGAACGGATATAGGGGCATTGTCGCTGATCGGTTCGGCGCCAGGTTTATAGCCCGTGGAAGCCAGTATGCGGGCGCATTTGGAAGCGGGGCTACTTTGGGAACCGCAGTGGGAACCGGAGATTGGATTTCATTAGGCCTTAGCTCTGCAGGGCTGATACCTGGCCTCAATGAGTTCGCAGCAGGAGCATCGATTGTTTATGACGGGGTCAAGACAGCAGAGGCGGTTGCGAAGTGTCATTAATCGACGATATTAGAAGGGACATACAAACAGCCAGGAAGATGCGTCCGTCTCGATGGCTCGTATTGACTTGGATGGCCTTCTGCCTGCCAGTGATTTTGCTTTTCGAACATTTTGGAAGGCTGAATATGGCCTTACCTGTTCTGAACTTCATTGCGGTATTCGGATTCCTTATTGCCCTGAAGTGGGGATTGAGACGGCGCATTTGGTTTTGGGCTATTTTGATCGTTCTTGCGGCTGTTCATGTAGAGTTAATCCTCTTCATTCCGTGGACTAACAGTTGGGTTCCAGCGTTGGCGATTGCCGTGATTGACTCAGCAGATTTTTGCCTGATCGTTTGGATCTTCGCTGCCGTCGGGCGGCTAATGGAAGGGCCGAAAGTTAACGAAATGTCTAAGCATTCCCGGTGACATTCTGGGAAATGGATACCTGTACGATGGAGTTCGGCGCTCATCCGTTTGGTATTGCCCCAAATAATGGCAACACAATAACTCAACAGTGCTTGTCTCAATACAACAATTCAACTGCGGGCAAAACCGTTCAATTTTTCAGCCTTTACAACCTCGCCACAAACTTCAAACACGCATGGGCCGACTGGACGGTACTTCCGGCACTGAAGGTCCTCTCTCTAAAAGGACTTGATATGGCAAGTCAATCGGTGGGAAATACTGAATTCCTATCCGTGACCGGTGGAGGCTCAACAGTAATCCAATCCCCAACCTCAGCATTCATTCAAGGCGGAGAAAAAGCCGCTGGCGACTTAGTTCTGCCAGCTGTGATCTCAGCAACTGCGCTTGATGCGGTTATGAATGCGGGGTGCGGGATTCTCGGACGCCAGGCCACTGGCCAGATGACACCATTGCCGCCGGGTGTGGAGGTTTCGTTCTGATATGAGCTGTTCGCGACAGAGGACACGTATATGACTGGATGGTTGCAGCTTGCTCAACAGCATTGGATAGTTGGTGGCATCCTTGCTTCCTTATTGTGGTTCCTTGCCGGTAGGCAATCGCAATCAAATCGGCAAGCAGGCTATGCAGCCTTCTGGCAAGGGATAGCACTATTTATTGCTTTGGTTTTGTGCGCCTGGGCGGCATTGGAAGAACAATGGATAGGGCTGATAGCGGGAATAGCCGTTTTATCCGTCGAAGCCTTACTGATGAGACGGTTCCATGCGAAGCGCGGAAGGGACGGACAAACATCAGCGTCCACACGCTTATGATTTAGGGACAGTACATCTATGACGAGGTTCGCCGCCAGTACATTTGGAAGCGCCCCAAATAATCCTCAGCAGCAGATGCAGCAGTGCATCAGCAGCTTTTATGGCTCCAAAGTAGGCAAAGCGGTGCAGTTTACCAGTCCACTTTCATTGATACCAGGCTGGAACCCTAACGCAACCGCAAATATGAAGAATTGGGGAGAGGCACTAATGGGAAAATTCGGAGGCTTCTTTGGATCTGGCATGATGAACGGTACGACGAAGCTGACGACCTTTGGCGGAGATGTAACCGTCGGTTCAGGGCCAGAACTTGCGTTTGAGTTGGGTATGGGGTTTGTTGAGAAGGTCGCCACCCCTGTGGCAGCTGTATCGGGCTATGCGGATTTGATGGCTCATTACACCTGCTGGGCAGGAGCGAACCCCGGTCTGGCAAGTAGCCAGATTGCGAATCAGCAGGACTGATCTAACGTGAATTTGATAATGATTTCGAGCAGGAAATGGTGGCTTCGGGTTATTGGGTATGCGGGTGGACTGCTTGGCTTGGCGGCCATCATGTGGACTCCTCATACCTGGACCGGAGGGCTGATTTTTGTCGGGCTGGTCTGTATGTGGCTCCTAGCAGCAGGCATTGTTCTCCGCTATGAGCGTAGCCCCAAATAACACGCCGAACAAGCCAACGTTCTTGTCCTGCACATTCACCGGCAAAGTAGGTTTGTCCTATCTGACATTTGGCTTGGATGCTGTCGGAACCATTCCTGTCGGCAACGATGTAGTGCACGGGGTCCAATTTGGTGCAGGTATTGCTGCTGCGGGAATTTCTTTGTTTGGAGGAGCTACCGGAGCAGGCTTGTCAGCGGGAGGCCTTGGTCTTGCATTTGCCGATAAGAGTGGAGCAAGCATAGCGGTTCACGGGGTCGAATTGATTCCTGTTGCCGGGAACATCATTTCCGCCGGTGCGGCACTAAACGACATCTTCGGCAGTGACGGCATCATCGCGTCGTACAAGAGCTGCTTCGCGGGGACAAACTGATGCTGCTAGAAGAGAATGAGCAACAGCCGACGAAGAAGCGCACCGACTATACGGGCGTTATCATTGCAGCCATTTTGGTGCCCGTCTTCCTCGTTTTCTACTTCCTGGGGATGGAAGAGTTGGGGCGATCCGTCTTTATCGTTCTGGGGATGACGATGCTTGCGATCAGAGTGCGCTGGGACTTGCGAAAGCACATCTGGTTCTGGGCAATCATCGTTGTGCTATTGCTGCTTCATATCCCGTTGCTGTTCATTTTTCGATGGCCACATGGCTTCCATGGCTGGCTCCCGGCGATTGGTACGTTACCCATCGGGTTTGCAGACTTACTGATTATCCTGGGGGCGGTTCGCTTCGTCGAGAAGTTCATCGTGAAAGCTCCTCCCGCTGGGGAGGCGTGACCCGAACTACAAGCCGCTCTTCGGGGCGGCCTCGCTATATGCGGCGGCGCGTGGTTCCGTGGGTGGCCCACTCAAGCTTCTTTTTTTGCTTGAGTTGGAGAACGCGGCGGGAGGCCCACTTAACCCTTCGAGCGCCGGTCGATTGCGTCGCGGCGAGCCACCCGCCCGGCATCTGCGACGAAACTTGCGCGCGTCATGGGGAAGCTGTAGTGTGGTACGCGCAAATTGCACAGGCCTATGCCGATTGCCCCGATGCTGAACGCTGATCATAAGTAACATCGTTCTTTCCATGCGGGGATATGCAGACGCCTGCCTTGCCAGTCACCGCAGAAAACGCCAGGCCCGAAGCTGAAGTGGTGAAAGAGGTGTGAGGATGGACGCTGTGGATCAGCTTTTTCATAAAACATCGAGACGCACATTTCTGCGTGGCGGAGCAGCAGCGTTGTCCACCGGGGTAGTGAGCTCGTTGCTGGGTGCTTCCACGGCATTTGGGGAAACAACGCCTGCTCAGAACACTGGCAGGAGGTTTTACATATCCACGAGCGGAAGCGATTCGGCCAGCGGCCTGTCATCCCTCTCGGCATGGAAGAGCCTGGAGCGAGTGAACCGCGAGAAGTTCGAGGCCGGGGACGCTATCTTGCTGCGATCTGGAGATGTCTTCCACGGACAGTTACAACCGCAAGGCTCCGGGCAGCCGAATAACCCTATCGTTCTTGGCCGCTACGGCACTGGGCGATTGCCAATCATTGACATGGGGGCGGCATTGGGGCCCGCCGTCAAGCTGGAAGATCAGAGCTGGTGGCACATCCACGATCTCGAAGTCACCAGCGGTGCGCCGCCAGACCCCAGGATTGGACGCACCGGAATCGCCGTGCTGGCCGCCACAGATGGCAAGATGCATAACATTACAATCCGCGGTTGCTTTATTCACGATATATGGGGCACTCTGATGGGGAGAGGGCCGTGGGACCAGTATCATAGCGCGGCCATTTATGTGGGAGCTGCGCACGGAACGGCCCATATGACCGCTTATGCGGAGCAGGTGCTCGTTGAGAACAACCGGATCGAACGCGTGGATCGATGCGGGATCATTGCCGCAAACTGCGCAAAGGGGCTGGTGATCCGTCAGAATTGGATGGACAACCTGGGCGGCGACGCAATTGTTCCCATGCATTGTGACGGTGTGCTGGTGGAGCGGAATTCGGTGACGCAAAGCTGCCTGCGCACCGGCAATCCCCTGATTTGGATCCCGGACGTACCAAAGTGGATGCGATTGGGAAACCCGCACTCGGCCGCGATTTGGCTCGCAGGGTGCACCGGCGGCATCATGCAGTTCAACCAGGTCTATGACACCGGCAGAACTTCGGGAAACGGAGATGGCGAAGGTTATGACATCGACTTGGATTGTCATAACTGCATCCTGCAATACAACTACAGCAACAACAATCACGGCATGCTCTTATTAATGCAGCGCACTTCTGGGAATGTAGCCCGCTATAACATCAGCCAGAATGATCAAACTCACATACTCGCCCTTCGCCCCGAACTGTACGATGGAAACCTCATCTATAACAACGTGTTCTATATCGACTACGGAACCGCGGTGATTGAAATGAGGAACGACGAACGCGACCTCAAGAACCTGTCGAAAGTCGGCGTGCCGCTGCGAAACAATATCTTCTACGCCACCGGGGATGGGCATTTCCAGGTGACTTATCGATATCCCACGCTGCCGGACCCAGATCCGGGTAAAGACAGACTGTTCTTTGACAATTGTTACTTTGGCCCATGGGTGGGAACCGGGCCGAATGACCCCAGACGGAAAGAAAATTCTGTCGATCCGCTTTTCGTTGCTCCCGGTACGGGCGGAATCGGCCTCGATACGCTCAAGGGCTATCAACTCCGTCCAGATTCGCCGTGCATCGGGCGCGGAATTGCCATTCCCCATAACGGTGGCCGCGACTTCTGGGGCAACCCCTTGCCGGATGGCAATTTGGACATAGGGGCGTTTCAGCATCGCCCTGCATAGGGAAGCGAGAGGACCGCCGCTGGCCCACTCATCCTTTTGGGCGGTGGAGCGAATACAGGCGTCTGTTTCGAAGAGTCGGGGCCTCTGAAGGAATCCTCGAGAACACTGACCCTCGCCGGATTTTCTTTCCGATCACTTCTGCGGGCTTAGTTCCGGGGGGCTGCGAAAAGGGGTTTGTATACAGCAAGGAGCCATTGACTCCAGTCCTGAAATCACTAGATGGAAGGCTCCCGAATAAGTATTGGAATGGACCAGATCACAGTCATGTGCTCGTATACAAGCCGATTGCGCCCCATTGGTACATCTACTACGAGCAATGGTGAGCAGAAGCCCCGAGAACCGAAGAAGCAAGGCGCTTCACTCCCGCAACTGCCGCACCGCCGGCAACCTCTCCCGATCCGGCTCCACCCACACCCTCTTCGCCCGTTCCGACGCAAGCAGTTCCGGCGACCAGAACCGGTGCAGCAGATCCGTCCCCAGCCGCGCCTCATTCGCTGCCAGAAACTCCTCGAAGCTCTCCTCCGCATGCGACGCAACCAGCCGCACCCATCCCACCGTAATCGTTTCGTGATACAGCTCCGGCTTGCCAAGGTAACCAGCATAGTTGCAAATTGCCCGTCTCACCCGCGCAATCGCCCCGTCAACCGGTTCCGCATGCACGCACAACCAGGCAAATCGCAAGTGGTCCCCATGCCGAAAACAGTTCGTTGGCAGCGTACACCCCTCCAGCGCCTGCAAAAATTCGCCGTCCCCCAGCCCCTCAGACCCGACCACAATCGTCTTCATCCAGATGCCTCGCTATTCCTCGCCGCAAAATGCAAAAAGCCCGCTCCGAAGAGCGGGCTTTTCTTACGAATTATGCCGGCGATCACCTAATCTCCCACACACTTTCGCGTGCAGTACCATCGGCCCAGTGAGGCTTAACTTCCGTGTTCGGGATGGGAACGGGTGGGACCCTCACGGTATGGTCACCGGCAAACTTGGGAGGCGCCTGGCAGGAGGGTTATCCCACAGCCAGTATCAGCTTCGAACATGTTCTTCCAAAGCAACGTACAGCAAACTAGCGCCACACTCAACCTGATATCTCACAACGAAATCGATTGGTACTGCCTAAATCCACTACATGGCCTGTGTTGAATTCCTTCAGGGCAGCATATTGCTGCGCAGAGTTAATTCTATGGACAAGCCGAACGGGCGATTAGTACTGGTAAGCTGAACACATTACTGCGCTTACACCTCCAGCCTATCAACCAGGTGGTCTTCCTGGGCCCTTCAGGGAGATCTCATCTTGGGGCGTGCTTCCCGCTTATATGCATTCAGCGGTTATCACAACCGAACTTCGCTACCCAGCCGTGCCATTGGCATGACAACTGGAACACAAGAGGTTCGTCCATCCCGGTCCTCTCGTACTAAGGACAGCCCCCCGCAAATCTCCTACGCCCACAGCAGATAGGGACCGAACTGTCTCGCGACGTTCTGAACCCAGCTCACGTACCGCTTTAATAGGCGAACAGCCTAACCCTTGGAACCTTCTACAGCTCCAGGATGCGATG
>JAJZMO010000247.1 GCA_021798235.1 Acidobacteriota bacterium
TGTGTGCGGTTACTCTGCCCAGCGGCGGAAGATGAGCGAGCCGTTGGTGCCACCAAAGCCGAACGAGTTCGACAACGCGATCTCCACTTTGTGACGCATTGGATGGTTGGCGATGTAATCCAAACGGCAATCGGGGTCAGGATGCGCCAGGTTCACCGTGGGCGGCAGCTCCTGATTTTGCAGCGCCATCACCGTGATGCCTGCCTCCAGTCCGCCCGCGCCGCCTAGTAGGTGGCCCGTCATGGACTTCGTGGAGCTGACCTTCAACTGGTGGCTGGTGGCGTGTTCGCCAAAGACGGTTTCAATCGCCTTGGATTCCATCGCATCGCCCAGCGGCGTGGAGGTGGCATGCGCGTTGACGTAGTCAATCTGCTCCGGCAAAATGCCCGCGCTGCGAATGGCATTCTGCATGGAACGCGCGCAGCCTTCGCCTTCCGGGGCCATGCCGGTCATGTGGTAGGCATCGGCGCTCATGCCATAGCCGATGATCTCGGCCATAATTTTTGCACCGCGTGCCTTGGCGTGTTCCAGCTCTTCCAAAATCAAAATGCCCGCGCCTTCGCCCACGACAAATCCGTCGCGGTCTTTTTCAAAGGGGCGGCAGGCGTGCGTGGGGTCGTCATTGCGCGTGGATAAAGCGCGCATGGCTGCAAAGCCGCCCACGCCCATCGGTGTAATGGCTGCCTCTGCGCCGCCAGCGATCATCACGTCGGCGTCGCTGCGCTCGATGATGCGATAGGCGTCGCCAATGGAGTGCGCGCTGGTGGTGCAGGCCGTGGCCGTGGCCTCATTGGGTCCGCGCGCGCCATAGCGGATGCTGACTTGCCCGGCGGCCAGATTCACAATGGAGGCGGGAATGAAGAATGGAGAAATTTTGCGCGGCCCACCGGCCAGCATGGCGCTGTGTTCGCGTTCGATGACGTCAAAGCCGCCGATGCCGCTGCCGATATGCACGCCAACGCGCTCAGAGTTCTCCGGCGTAATCTTCAGCCCGCAGGACTCCATGGCCTCTTGCGCGGCGGCTAAGGCGAAGTGAATGAAGCGCCCCATCTTGCGCGCTTCTTTTTTGTCGATGAAGTTGTGCGCGTCGAAGTTTTTCACTTCTGCGGCAAAGGTGACGGAGAAGCCAGTGGTATCAAAGCCCGTAATTGGGGCCATGCCGCTCTTGCCCGCCAGCAGATTGCGCCAGACCTCCGGCGCAGTGTTACCCACGCCGCAGATCAATCCCAGACCGGTGACAACGACGCGCCGCTTCAAGTCTACTTGCCGCCTTTCGCGTGTGCGTCGATATAATTGATCGCGTCCTGAACGGTCTTGATCTTCTCAGCGTCTTCGTCGGGAATCTCGATCTCGAAGGCCTCTTCAAACTGCATCACCAACTCGACCACATCGAGCGAGTCTGCGCCCAGATCCTCTTGGAACGAAGCGCCGGGAGTCACCTCGGCCTCATCGACCTGCAATTGCTCCACGATAATTTGCTTAACTTTCTCTGCTGCTGCCATTGTTCTCTCCTGATTTTCGTACTAAGGTTCTGCAAGGTTCTGATGCCGGGCACGTGCCGACGGTTTCCCGTCGATCCACCCCATCCGTTGGATGCGGCGCTGGAAACTCCAAGTGTACTGACGCCTTAAGATAGTGTAAAGCAAGCGGGCGTTTAGGCGCTGGCTGCAGCAGCAAAGGTGGCTCACGCAGGAATTCAATCGTTCGGAAATGCACAGTGCGCAGGCGCGCGGGGAGTGGGGGCATGGGCATGTTGGAAATCGTTGTGGCTGCGGTTGCGTTGGCCTTGGGCTGGTGGGTCGGGCGCGGCCAGGGTCTTGCCTTGGGCAAGGCCGCCGGGGCTGCCGAACGGGCCGCCAGCCAGCAGCGCGCGGGCGATTTGGAAAAGCGCCTGACCGAGCGGGAGAACGAGCTGGGCAAACTGCGCGAGCAAGTGAGTGCGGCTGGGGAAAAGATTGCGCGCGCTGAAGCGCAGGCCGAAGCCGCGCAGCAGGCCATTGCCAACGAGCGCAAGCTGCTGGACGAAGCGCAAAAGAAGCTGACCGACACATTTAAGGCACTGGCCACCGAGGCGCTGACCGGCTCGCAAAAGCAGTTCCTCACCTTGGCCACGGAAAAGTTTGACGCCAAACAGCAGGCCATCGACACGCTATTGAAGCCCGTGAAAGAGACGCTGGGCGAATTGCAAAAGCAGACCCAGCAGTTGGAGATCAAGCGCGAAGGTGCCTACAAAGAATTGGGGCAGCAGCTCACGCAGTTGAGCAGCGAGCAGGCCCGCTTGCAGCAGGCTGCGCAATCGCTCTCCTCGGCCTTGCGCGATACGCGCACCACCGGCCAGTGGGGAGAGATTGTGCTGCGCCGCGTGGTGGAGTTGGCCGGCATGACCGAGCATTGCGACTTCAGCGAGCAGCAGACGCAAGACGATGGTCGCCCCGACCTGATCGTGCACTTGCCCAATGGACGCACGATCATTGTGGACGCCAAGACTTCCGTCAAAAGTTTTTTGGAGGCCGCAGAAACTCCGGACGAAGCCCTGCGCCAGCAGAAGTTGAAAGAACATGCACGCAACATTCGCACGCACGCCTTGGGCTTGGCCAAGCGGAAGTATGAGAAGAGTTTTGAGGATGCCATCGACCTCACCGTCTGCTTTATCCCCGGCGATGTGTACTACTTTGCCGCGCTGCAAACGGAGCCGGGACTCTTTGAAGAAGCGGCGAATGCGAAAATTGTCTTCGCCACACCGACCACGTTGATCGCGCTGCTGAAGGCCGCGGCCTTTGGCTGGCAGCAAGACTCGCTGCGTCGTGAGGCCAAGGAGATATTGAAACAAGCGCAGACTGTTTACGAGCGGCTGGTCACGGCCACCGGGCATTTGGCGGGCCTTGGAAAAAATCTGAATAAGAGCGTGGAGAGCTACGACAAATTCATCGGCTCGCTGGAGGGCAGCGTGTTGCCCGCTGCGCGCCGCATGAAAGAGCTGGGACTCAAGGGCGAGGAGATCGAATCGATCGAGCCGTTGAGTAAATCCACGCGAACATTGCAGGCCCGCGACTGGACGGCTTCGCAGGAGAATCTCGCATTGGCCGCCAGCGCCGAGAGCGTGCAGGAAGAGTAGTCGCGTCCTTCGGCTCTTTGTTCGGCGCAGACATCGCGCAACCTAAGGTCTTGTCATTCCAAGCGGAGTCGAGAAACCTGCGGCTCTCAACCGCGTTGCGTGGCAGCGCGGATGGCATCGGCAACGGCTGCGGCCTGGCGTGCTGCGGCCACGTCGTGCACGCGCAGCAGATGCGTTCCAGCAAGTACTGCGGCTGTGTGCGCGGCTAGCGTGGTATGCAGAGCAGATTCTGCGAGGCTGGCGGGGTCATCGTGCGTGGAGTGCGCAGCCGTGCGCGTCAAAAATGACTTGCGCGAAGCGCCGACCAGCAACGGATAGCCCAGCGCATGCAGCCGGGGCAGGCCGGCCAGCACGGGATAATTCTCCTCAAAGTTTTTGCCGAAGCCCAGGCCCGGATCGAGCACGATCTGTTCGCGAGCAACGCCTGCGGTCAGCGCTTGTTGTACTCGTTCGCGCAATTCGCGCTCAATTGTCGGCAGCACATCCTGTGCATTGAGTGGCGGCAGATTGCGCCACTCCGCCATGCGCCCGCGTGCGTGCATCAAAATCACGCCGCAGCGCAGACGCGCGCAGGTCGAGGCCATTGCCACATCCCACAAAAATCCGCTGACATCGTTGACGACCTCCGCGCCTGCTGCAACAGCGGCCTGCGCGGTTTGCGCCTTGTACGTGTCGATGGAGAGAATCGCATCGGGCCGTTGCTGGCGCAGCGCTTCGATCATGGGCAGCACGCGGTCAATCTCCTGCTGCGCGGAGACCGGCGCATGGTCACCGGGCCGCGTGGACTCCCCGCCAATGTCTAAAATGTCTGCGCCTTCGTCGAGCAAGCGCAGCGCATGTTCGATGGCGCGCTCCGGCGCAAGAAATTGTCCGCCATCGGAAAAAGAATCGGGCGTTACATTCACGATGCCCAGAATTCGGGTTTGCGCGCCCAGCGTGAGCGTGCGGCTGCGCAGTGTCCACGCATATTCTGGCCGCGGCGCAACGATGCTGGCATCCGTCATGCACAGATTGTAGCGGCAAGGCTGCGCAAGCGGCATGGCGCTATTCCAAATGGAGCAAACAGAGTCGAGATAATTTCCTCCAGAGAGTTTTTCGGATGCGCGACGCGTGCTACACTCGCGGCGATGCCTCGCTGGTTGCTGTATGCCTTGCTGCTGCTGCCGATGGGAATTGTCCCTTCGCTTTCTGCTGCGCCGCGCGCGGCAACCCCGTCGCCACAACTGGCCCATCGCATTGAGGCGCTGCTGGCTGCGCCCGATTTGGCGCAGGCGCATTGGGGCATCTCCGTCACTACGCTGGATGGCCATGTGGTGTACGCGAAGAATGATGCGCAGTTGTTTGCGCCAGCCTCCAACGCCAAGCTGTGTACCACGGCGGCGGCGTGGGCGTTGCTGGGGCCGGATGCCAAGCCCGTGACGCGCGTGCTGGCACAGGGCGCAATCGATGCGCGGGGCAGATTGCACGGCGATCTGATCGTGCAAGGCAATGGCGATGCCACCCTTTCTGGACGCTCCTATCCCTACGCGCTGCACACCGAGCGCCCCGCTGCGCCGCTGGCCGCGCTCGAAGCCCTGGCCGATCAGGTGACGCAGCATGGAGTACGTGAAATTACCGGCAACATTCTTGGCGATGACACGGCCTTTTCTGATGAACGTTACGGATCGGGCTGGGTTTGGGACGATCTGCTGTGGGGCTATGGCGCTCCGGTCTCGGCGCTCACCATCAACGACAACGCCGTCTATCTGAATGTTTTTCCAGGCGCGCAGCCTGGCGCTCCAGTCATCGTGGTTTGGAATCCCGATTTTGCTGCGCAGTACTACACGCTGGGAAACTCCGCGCACACGGCGTTTCCGGGCACGCAGCCCGCGTTGGGTGTGGATCGGCAGCCGGGATCAAAAATTGTGCGCTTGTTTGGCACGCTGCCCGTGACCAGCGCGGGCAAGCACTTGGCGCTGGCCATCGACGACCCGGCGGAGTTTGTTGCAGTCGCATTGCGACAAATGCTGGAGGCGCGCGGCGTGCGCGTGGATGGACAGGCACTGGCGCGCCATCGCCTCTCCACCGACGCGGAGCATTTTTCTGCCGAGCAGCGCACACCCGTCACCCTGCCCACAGAGCTTCCTGCGCAAGTGCCGCTGCGCTCCGCGCCGGTGCCCCAGGGCGCTATGGTGCTGACCACGCACACCTCGGTTCCCTTGCGCGAAGAGATCACCGTCACCAACAAAGCCAGTCAAAATCTGCACGCAGAGTTGATGCTGCGCTTGCTGGGCCGTCAATATGGACTGGATGGATCCTTTGCGCAGGGAGCGCGTGTGGTGCGGCAGTTTTTGGTGAATGCAGGCGTGCCAGCGCAGGACTTTTTTTTCTATGACGGCTCCGGTATGTCCACACAAGATCGCATCACGCCGCGCGCTTTCACGCAGTTGTTGCGGTATGTGGCCGCGCAGCCCTGGGGCGCGCAGTTCCGCGCCACTCTGCCCGTGGGTGGTGTGGATGGTTCGCTGGCCGGACGCTTCTTTCGCACGCCGTTGCAGGGCCGCGTCTTTGCCAAGACGGGAACGCTGCGCGAAGTTTCTGCGCTGAGCGGCTATGTGCGCGCCCGCAGCGGCAAGCTGCTCGCTTTCTCGATTCTTTGCAATGATGAACGTCCCGATGCCAAAGCCGCCGATGGCTCCCCTCAAGCTGCACGCACGATCGATGCTATTGTGGCCGCGATCGCCGCAGCCAACTGAGCGGACCGGTGCAGCGCGAGGAGGATGGGGGCATTCTTCAAAATTTTTCTTGCCTTGCGGCCCGCGCGCGGCGCATGCTTAGGCTGCGCGATTTTTCGCCCGGAGTGTTGCCGTGTCTCAACCTAAGCCACAGAACTACGCCAACCACACGCGTTTCGATCCCGCCTTTCATTTCTTCATGATTCCCGTGCTGCTTATCAACTGGATCGCCACACTGGCGCACTTTGCGCACCATCCCAATTTATGGAGTGGCTGGCTGGCACTACTGGCCTTTGTTTTTATTCTGATACTTGGCACTGCGCGTCGCTATTCCCTGAAGGTGCAGGATCGCGTAATTCGCCTTGAAGAGCGGCTGCGTCTGAGCACATTGTTGCAAGAGCCGTTGCGTGCCCGCATCGGGGAGTTGAGCGAGAGCCAGCTTGTCGGTCTGCGCTTTGCCCCGGATGCGGAAATTCCAGCTCTGGTGGCGCGCACGCTGCAAGAGAAGTTGACGCAGAAGCAGATCAAGCAGGCCATTCAGAACTGGCGCGCCGATTACTTCCGCGTCTAGCTGCGCGCAGCTTATAGTGGAGGCAGGAGAGCCGGAGCTTTGCAGATTCGCGCGGGTCAAAAAAAACTAGACAGGCAGTTTGCGTCGGGAAGGGCGACAGCATGGCTCGGCGCAAGAGCTCGACTGGGTGCAGTAGCGTGTGTGCTGGTGCTGATCGCCGCAGGCTGTCGCCATTTGCCGCCTTCCAAGCCGCTCGACCAACTGACGCCCGTGGAGCGGCAGGGCCACGGGATCTTCCAGGCCAACTGCGCTCGCTGCCACAACGCCAACTCCACACGCGCGCTGCATGGGCCGGGCCTGCAGGCGCTTTACAAGCAGCCCTATTTGCCCAGCGGCGCACCGGCCAATGATGATCGCGTTCGTTCTGTCATCGAACATGGCCGCAACATGATGCCCGCCTTCGGCAACGATTTGAACGAAGAGCAGATGCAGGCGCTGCTGGCCTACTTGCATACTTTATGAGCCAACAAGACACGAACCATTCGCAAAACCTTGGCACGCACGCCGCTGAGGAAACAGAGTCCACAGAGTCGACTGCAACGGATACGCCAGCCCAACCCACTGCGCTGCCCGGCGTGGCCGCCATCGCGCTCTGGCTGCTGGTGGAGTCGTTAATCGGTGTGGCGGGAGTCTTCAAGGGGCAATTTCCCGGCCACTCCACGCGGTTGTCCGTGCTGG
>JAJZMO010000095.1 GCA_021798235.1 Acidobacteriota bacterium
ACCTTCGTCGTGATTGGCCTCATCGTCTGCGTGGCTGCACTGAACATTTTGATCGCGCTCACCATGATGGTGATGGAGAAGACACGCGACATCGCCGTGCTGATGTCCTTTGGCGTGCGCGCGGATCAAGTGCGCAGAATTTTTCTGTATCAGGGAATGCTGATCAGCGTGCTGGGTACCGTGATGGGACTTATTGTCGGCTACACCCTGGCCTGGCTGGGCGGGCATTACCGCTTCATCCATCTCTCCGCAGAGGTCTACTCCATCGACTACCTGCCCTTTGCGCCGCGCTGGACGGATGGCCTGCTGGTCTCGGCGGTCTCGCTGGGGACTTCGCTGCTGGCCACGCTGTACCCTTCCTCATCGGCAGCCAGTATTCTGCCCGCCGAAGCGCTGCGGTATGAGTAAGCGCGCAAACAGAAAATAATGTACGAATCCATTCGGCTCCATTTCCGCGAATTCCTTCATCATAAACAGTCACACAGCTTACAATTGGAAAACAAGCGGCGGAGATTCGAGATTTGCAGCCTGTCGGGAACCGGGGATTGCCAATGCGCATTGAAAGCATCCAGCTTAAAAACTTTAAGAACTTTCAGAACGTTTCCATATCGAACATTCCACCGTTCTGTGTTGTCGTGGGTGCGAACGGAAGCGGGAAAACCACGCTCTTTGATGTCTTTGGCTTTTTGAGCGATTGCCTGAAAAACAATGTGCGGCAAGCATTGGAACGGCGAGGGAAGTTTCGGGAATTCGTCAGCCGCGGCCACGAAAACGAGAATATCGAGATCACAATTCAATTCCGGATGGAAATAGTAGAGGTGGAGCGGCTCGTCACCTACATCTTGAAAATTGGTCTCGACGATAAGAGCCAACAACCGATCGTGAAACAAGAGATCCTTCGCTACAAGCGTGGTAGTGCTGGGAAACCGTTTCATTTTCTCGACTTCAAAAGTGGTTCCGGCTATGCGATTACCAACGAGGAAGACTTCAAAAAGAACGACCCTGAATTAACCCGCGACGAACAAAAACTGGACTCAGCTGACATTCTCGCAATCAAAGGTCTGGGGCAATTTCAGCGATTCAAGGCTGCCAACGCCTTCCGCCAGATGATTGAGTCGTGGCATGTCTCGGATTTTCATATTACGTCTGCCCGTGGTTCCAAGGATGCCGGGTGCGCTGAGCATCTCACTACAACCGGCGACAACCTTGCCCAAGTTGCGCAATATATCTACGAAAACCATAAGGATACATTTCAAAAAATCCTCGATCAGATGCGGCGGCGTGTGCCAGGAATAATTAACGTAAAGGCAACACCGACTGAGGATGGCCGCATCGTTCTTCGCTATCAAGACGGAAAGTTTCGTGACCCTTTTATTGATCGATTTGTCTCCGATGGAACGATCAAGATGTTTGCCTATCTTGTCCTTTTGTATGACCCGAAACCACACCCGCTGCTTTGCGTTGAAGAACCAGAGAATCAGCTTTATCACAAACTACTTGCAGAATTGGCAGAGGAATTTCGCGATTACGCCAGTCGCGGAGGACAGGCTTTCGTTTCCACACATTCTCCAGATTTTCTAAATGCAACCAAAGTAGATGAGGTTTTATGGCTCGTCAAGAAGGATGGATTTACAGAAGTTCGCAAAGCCAGCGATGATCCACAAATCAGGAAGTACATGGAAGAGGGCGACAAGATGGGATACCTCTGGAAAGAGGGTCTTTTCCAAGGGGTCGATCCTGCATGAATCCAATTGTTTTTCTTACTGAAGAACAATCTACGGTGGAAATGCTCAAGGGGTTCCTTCCAAAACTACTACGGACGGATCAACTGGACTGCTGCGTATACATTTCCTTTGAAGGGAAACAAGATTTGGAGAAGCAGCTCGTTCGAAAAATCCGTGGCTATCAGCACCCGACTGCTCGGTTTATCGTTATGCGGGACCAAGATGCGGGGGACTGCAAAGATGTCAAAAAGAAATTGCTGGATCTCTGCAAAAAGTCGGAGAAGCAAGGACGCACATGGGTTCGCATTCTCTGCCGCGAATTGGAAAGCTGGTATCTTGCGGATCTAACCGCTGTGGAACAGGCATTGGAAATTCCCGGCCTGAGAACAAAACAGGAAACCTCGCGTTACCGGTCGCCTGATTCCATGGGGAACAAACCCAGCAAGGAGTTGGAACGCATCAGTAATAACAAATATCAAAAGATCAGCGGGTCTCGACTGATTGGCCCACATCTTGACCCTGATAATTCGCGTTCGAAAAGTTTTCAGGTATTTGTGAACACTATACGAAGCTTGACGGTTAGCCCATAACGCAAACCGCAACCACCACACCCGCAGGCAGCATGATAAAATCTGGCTTTGCGCGTGGCTACCGGCTTCAAGGCTCGGCAACGCGCATGGATCTTCACATTCGAGGTTTTCACCATGTCCGGCCACTCCAAATGGGCCACGATTAAGCACAAAAAAGGCGCGCTCGACGCCAAGCGCGGCAAGATCTTTACCCGTCTGATTAAGGAGCTGACGATCGCGGCCCGCGCTGGCGGCGATCCGGACGGCAATCCGCGCCTGCGCACGGCCATCGCTGCGGCCAAGGCCGAGAACATGCCCGCCGACAACATCAAGCGCGCCATTCAGCGCGGTACCGGCGAAATCGAAGGCGTCAATTATGAAGAGATCACCTTTGAGGGCTATGGCCCCGGCGGGGTTGCCGTCATCGTCGAAGTCACCACGGACAATCGCAACCGCGCGGTCAGTGAAGTGCGCCACGCCTTTTCCAAAAATGGCGGCAACCTCGGCGAGTCCAACTCCGTTTCCTGGATGTTCTCCAAGAAGGGCCTGATCGCCGTAGCCAAGGCCGATGCCGACGAAGACAAGCTGATGGGCATCGCGCTCGAAGCTGGTGCCGATGACATCCGCGACGAGGACGACGTGTGGGAGGTGCTCACCGCGCCTGCCGCATTTGAGGCTGTTTTGGAAGCCATCAAAGGTGCGGGCATCACGCCCAGCATGGCCGAGGTGACCATGATCGCCTCCACGTATACACGCTTGGAAGGCTCCGCCGTAGGCCAGATGGTGCGCCTGATCGAAGCCCTCGAAGATCAAGACGATGTACAGAACGTCTACTCCAACTTTGACGTGGACGCCAAGCAACTGGAAGCAGTGTCCAACTAAACACTCCGTTCGACGCGCCGGGGCACTCCGGCGCGCACTCCCAAATCGGCGAGGCAATTCTCTTGAAGCAATCCGCAGTTCTCTCCGCTTGCGCCGCGGCGCTGTTGTGCTGCCTCACGGCTGCCGGCTCCGCACAAACACACACTGCTACTCTCACACAAGCCTCGCAGTCGGCTACGGCGATCAATGTACCGAAGCTGCTGCATCCCGATCCCTGGGAGCATGGGCTGTTCTTTGCGGGCGGCTTCAGCACCGCCAATGACAACCTCAACTACCGATTCCTGAACGCAGGCGTGCGCTTCGGCAAGGTGCTCACCGGCGCGGCTGGGCCGGGCCTGTTGCGCGGCCAATTTGAATATGCGGTGGAATTGATTCCCTACTGGCAAGCCTTCACGCCCAAGGAAGTCGTCACCGTCACCACCGGCAATCCGCCGCAGACGGAGCAGTTCCACACCGGGGGCAACTTCAACGGCCTCAGCGTGACGCCAATCATTCTGCGCTGGAACCTGGTACACTCGCGCCGCGTGTTGCCGTGGGTGCAAGGCGCGGGCGGACTGATCTGGACCAATCACAAGTTCCCGCCCATCGCCACCAGCGTTTGGAATTTCTCGCCGCAGTTCGGCATCGGCATGCACTACTTTCTGCATCCCAATCGAGCGCTCACCTTCGGAGCCAACGCGGTACACATCTCCAGCGCCAGCCTGGGTGACAAAAACCCCGGCGTCAACGCCAGCGTGCAATTTCAAATCGGATACACATGGTGGAAGTAGACACACTCAACTCGCAACACGCAGCACAGACGCCAGCGTCCTTCGTAGGCCCGTTGGTGGAGTGCGTGCCGAACTTTTCTGAGGGCGCGGATCCAAACGCGGTACGCGCCATTGTGCGCTCCATGCAGGTGGAAGGCGTCTCGCTGCTGGATTGGTCCCATGACGACGACCACCATCGCTCCGTGGTCACGCTGGCCGGACCGCCGCAGGCGGTCTTGGAAGCAGCCGTGCGTGGCGTGGGCAAAGCGGCAGAGTTGATTGATCTGACTCGACAGCAGGGCGCGCATCCGCGCATTGGTGCTGCCGACGTGCTGCCCTTCGTTCCCATGCGCGGCATCACGCTACCCGAAACGGTGCTCCTGGCCCATCGCGCTGGACAGGAAATCTGGAAGCGCCATCGCATTCCTGTTTATTTTTATGAGGCCGCAGCCACGCGCCCCGATCGCACGCTGCTGGAAAATGTTCGTCGCGGTCAATTTGAAGGCCTGCGCCGTGAGTCCGTCAGCAATCCGGCGCGCAAACCCGATGTCGGCGGCCCATCGCTGCATCCCACTGCGGGAGCCTGCGCCGTCGGCGCACGACAACTTTTAATCGCCTGCAACGTCTATCTGGATACAGGCGATGTGGCCGTGGCCCGCGCCGTAGCCCGCGAGGTGCGTGCTTCGAGCGGCGGACTGGTCGGCGTAAAAGCCTTGGGCCTTTCCGTGGATGGACGCGCGCAAGTGTCAATGAACATCACTCACTTCCGCGTCACACCGGTCAGCAGGGTTTACGCCGCCGTGGCGCAGGCCGCGCTCCACGCCGGAGCCAAGCCGGAGGAGGTCGAATTGGTCGGACTCATTCCGCACGATGCACTGGAACCTGGCAGCGAATGGATGCGCCTGGTGCGTGGCCTTCCGCTGCAAGAGCGCACAATCGAGCGTAAACTGGAGACGCCGCTGGCATGGCCAGAGCAGGATTGAAAAGACGGATTGAACCCACGGGATGCCCAGCCCACAGCAATCACCATCCCAGAACTTTTGACTGATGGATCGAAGGAGAACCACCGTGAAATTTACATCGACCCTGTGCCGCTTGTCTTTGGCTGCATCCGCGCTGGCCTTGGCCTACGCCACCACCGCGCTGGCTTCACCCCTGGCCACGGAGTCCCAAGCCGCGCTGCCCAATGACGTGCAGCAGTTAATCGTCGTCGACTATCAGCAGATGATCAACTCCAACATCGCCATGCAGCTGCAAAAACGCGTGCTGCCGCCCGAGTTGAAACGGCTGCAGGATGCGCTGCAACAATCGGGCCTGGACGTAGCGCAGAGCGTCGATCAGCTCGCCTTTGCCTCGTATCGCAAGCCGAAATCCGATGGGATCAGCATTGTCGGCATCGCCAGCGGACAGTTCCCCATTACAGACATCATGGCCACCTTCAAAAAGAAAAAGGTCAAGGGTACCAAGGTCCGCAATTCCATGGTTTATCCCATGGGCAATAGCGGCATGTCGGTAGTCTTCCCCAACCAGACCACGATGATTTTTGGATCGCTGGAATCCGTCAAAGACTCCCTGGACGCGCGCGACAGCATCGCGCCCAGCTTTTTGACCAACAACGCCATGCAGAATCTCATCCCCCCCACGCAGAATGAGGCCGTATGGAGCATCCTCGATGGCAAGGGCACACGCACCATGATGCAGTCGGTCATGGGCGGCGCAGCGGCACAGGTGGCGGACTTCAGCAGCGTGCAAAAGCGTCTGCTTGGCTCGCGCTACACCATGGACTTTGAGCACGGCGTCAAATTCAATCTCGATGTAATGACGCCCGATGTCATCACGGCGGCCACCATGTCCTCCGTGCTGAGCGCCGCGGCACTGTACAAGAAAATTGGAGCCACGCCCGCCGAGAAGACTGCCATTGACGACACCAACATCACCTCTACCGCCAGCACGCTGCAGGTGCATTTCTCGGCTTCTGACAACGACTTTGCCACGCTGCTGCAATCGCCGCTGTTCCAATCCGTGGTGCACTAGACGGAAAGCGAAGAAGCGAACGAATCCAACCCACCCACTCCATCCGATGAATGCCCCATTCTAGCCGCGCTCTTTGCGACTAGAATGGGGACGCGGACGCTGCAATTCCACCGCCAGCGCTGCAATTCATGCCTACGGATTCAACTGTGCATCCCAATGCACCGTGCCTGCGCCATCGATGCGAACCGTCAGCGTGCCTTGTTGGCCTTCCCTCAGGCGCGGCCCGGTGGAGCTATGCGAATGCAGCGCGCTATCCAAGTACTGCACCTGTAGCTTCCCCGCTCCCTGAATCTCAAAGTGATAGGGAAACCTTCCGCCGGGGGGCAGACTGGAGATGCCAAAGCTAGCGCTGGGATAATCGACTTCAATGTTTTGCAGTGGGGTGGCACCATCGTTGACCACGGTAGCCTGCACCACGTGGGACCGGCAGCCACAGAGCAACTGCAATAGCAGTACACTCGCGCCGACGCTAAGAATTCGTTGGAAAAATTTTGCTTGGACCCGCATCTCTTGAGTGTAGCTGCTGCGCCGCATCCACTATTCCTTATCCAGTTTGTCCGTCTTGCGCGGCAACAGCTTCACCATCTCTGGCAAGCGCCGCATGGCTGCCGAACAGCGCAGCCACAGCCGCTGGTCCATCGCTGGAGAACCGCCCAATATCGCCCCAGGCTCTACATCGCCATGCACGCCGGCCTGCGCCAGCAGCACCGCACCGTCGCCAATCGTGCAATGTCCGGCTACGCCCACCTGTCCGGCGACAATCACGTTGCGACCCACATGCGTGGAACCAGCCAGCCCGGTCTGCGAACAGAGCAGCGTATTTTCTCCCACGCTGGAGCCATGCCCCACCTGGGTCAGATTGTCGATCTTGACGCCGCGATCCACGCGCGTCTGCCCAACGCTGGCGCGATCGACACTGGCATTCGTCTGCACCTCCACCGCATCGCCCAGCACGGTGATGCCCGACTGCGGAATCTTGTGCCAATCCCCCTGTTCATTCTTGGCAAAGCCAAAACCATCGGCTCCAATGACTGCACCGTTTTGCAGAATCACGTCATTGCCCAAGCGACAGCCTTCACGCACCACGGCGTGTGCATGCGCCAAAAAGCGGTGGCCAATCTGCGCGCCTTCGTAAATCACAACGTGCGGCAACAGCACGCAGTCCTCGCCCAGCGTCACGTTCGCGCCAATCACCACATACGCGCCCACATGGCAGTTGCGCCCCAGTCGCGCCGTCGCGTCAATCACCGCCGTCGCGTGGATTCCCGGCGGATATTGCGGCATGGGGTGCAGCAGCGCAATCGCCCGCGCAAAAGCCAAATACGGATTCTGAATGCGCAGCGTCGCCGCAGCGATGGCCGGAAATTTCTCTTCCACCAGCACCGCTGTGGCCTGCGTGCTGCGCGCCAACGGTGCATATTTGGGGTTGGCAACAAAGGTCACATGGCCGCGTCCGGCCTCTTCAATGCCCGCCACGCCCGTGATTTCCAACTCCGGATCGCCTTCCAATCGCGCGCCCAACAGCCGCGCCAGCTCATGCAGTTTCATGCTGCGATTGTAGTTGAGCCGATGGCTCTCTTGTCTGCTGCGCTTCGGTCCACGGCTGCCCGGCGACAGCGGCACGGACGAGTATACTGGACACGCGCGCTGCCGGATTCGAGTGCCGGGCATCGCGCTATCCCTATCCAAGGCGGTATCCGAATGGCGAATCTCGTCTGCGCAGGCGCCGCATTGCAGTGCAGCTTTGGCGCTGCACCCAGCAGCCTGCTGGTCTTGCCTGCCAATCAGGTTCTTGCCGGTGGCCCTCCGGCGGCCACCATCATGGATGGCAAGCCGATCGTCAACATCCCGCCTTTTGGGATGTGCAACTCCCCTTCCAATCCCACCGTGGCGGCGGCCACCGCTGCGGCCTTGGGCGTGTTGACGCCCATGCCTTGCGTGCCTGTCACCCCTGCACCGTGGGCACCGGGCGCACCGACCGTGATGATTGGCAATATGCCTGCCCTCGATGACCAATCCAAACTCATGTGTACCTGGGGCGGAGTGATTCAGATCTCCTATGCAGGCCAGGCTACCGTCTCTGTTCCCTAATTCACTTCGGGCGCACCTTGGCACCGCATTGGAATCCATCGCATGAATTATGAGTTTTCTCTCGACAAGAAAACAGGACTACTGGTCATTGGCTGCTGCGTGCTGGCCTCGATTCTACTTTTGACCGCTGGATTTCTCATCGGCATCAGCACCACAGCCGCCCAACCCGTCACTGCGGCCCCACAATCGTTGGCTCCTGCACCCACACAGCCATCTGCGGTCGACACCTCTCACTCCACACCGGCTGGGAACGGAGCGGCTGGCTCCCCATCGGCTCCAGCAGCGGCCCTGCCTGCTGCGGCTCCCACCTTCTGCATTCAGTTCGGATCGTTTCTCGTGAAAAAGAATGCAGACGCGCTCGTGAAACAACTGAAAAAGTCCGGCGTTGTTGCCACGACCTCTCCCTTTGAAGACGATGCCGCCCGAACCTGGTACGTGGTGCGCTCCGGCAGCTATAGCGCCATGGACGATGCCGCCCAGGCAGCGCAGGATCTGCGCAAACAGCTGGGCCTATCCGCTCTGGTGCGCCGCACTGGAATTTTATGATTCCCCCGGGCTGCGCCTGCTGCTGGTCGTGACGAAGCCGAAACGGCTGCTGCCGCTGGGCTAGCGGTGCTTCTACGGGCGCGGCCCACGCAGCGCATCCGCAATGGCATTGCGCACCTGTTGGGCGGCTTGTGCCGGTGCCGTGGCTTGCGTGATGGGGCGGCCCACGACAAGCAGGTTCGCTCCGGCGGCGATGGCTGCCTCGGGCGTGGCCAGCCGCTTTTGATCCTGCGCATCGCTGCCTGCCGGGCGAATGCCGGGCGTGACCAGGAGCGGAGCCACTCCCAATTCCTTGCGCAGCAGGGCCACCTCTTGCGGAGAACAGACCAGACCATCCACGCCGCAGTCTGTGGCCATGCGGCCCAGGCGCAGCACTTGCTCGGCGGGCGGCTGCGCGATGCCGATGGCGGCCAGCTCGGCGGCATCCATGCTGGTGAGCACGGTGACGGCCAGCAGGCGCGGCGGCACATCTCCGCTGCGGCGCAGGTCGTCAGTGGCGGCCACGGCGGCGCGCAGCATGGCGGGGCCTCCGGCGGCGTGTACCGTCAGCAGGCTGGCCCCAGCCTGCGCGGCAGAGCGCACAGCTCCGGCAACGGTGTTGGGAATGTCGTGCAGCTTCAAATCCAAAAAGACAGAGAAGCCGAGCGCGCGCAGTTGCGCGACGATGGAGTTGCCCTCGGCCAGGTAAAGCTCCAACCCAACCTTGACCCAGCCGCAGATGCCCTGCACCTGCCGGGCCAGCACCAAGGCCGGTTCCGCCGAGGGAAAGTCGAGAGCCAGAACGAGGCGATCTTCCGCCGAGAGCACAGGTGAGGAGGCGTTAGGCATCGGATTGATTGTAACGGAGAGGATGCCCTGAAAAGCCGCCCCCACTTCGCACTAGGAGAACATATCGTTTTTAGACAGAAATCCCGGACAGAGAACGTGAAAGCGAAATTCAGATTAAAACTATTGGATTGTTTTATTTGAACGAGAATTGATACAAAAATTAGGGTGCATAATTTCTTGCGGTAACAATTTGCAATTGACGTAGGGATGATGAAAACACGATATTATATTTGTAGCGAATGTTGCGAGTATGGCGAATGTATCGTTTTTGGTGAATTGGGAGGGGGTAAATATGGCATCCAATTCTTTGCGTATCGATCCAGGCAACGTTGTCAGTCATGAAGATGCCCAGGAAATTCGAGAGTTGTATGAGGCACTCCGAGACAGGAAAACAGCGGCCTTGGTTGGGCCGGATGGGGCCCAACGTTCGATTCCCCCGGCGGTGTATGACCTGCTTATTGAAATTTTGCAAAACATGCAGGAGGGGAAGCCTGTTCAGTTGATGCATGTCAACGAGCCAATGAGCACGAAGGCCGCCGCAGATTATCTTGGCGTCTCCCGGCAATTTTTTGTAGGGGAATTGGAGGCAAAAAAAGTACCCTACCACACCGTGGGCAAGCACAGGCGAGTGTACTTCCAAGATTTAATGGAGTATGACAAGCAGCGCAGGCAGGGTCGCAAAGCAGCTATTCAAAATCTTGCGCGGCAATCCCAAGAATTGGGAATCTACGATGAGTTCATCTCCATGGACGGTGAGTAGATGCACTCGGACTTCCCCGTAGTGCTCGATGCCAATGTGCTGATACAGGCCGCTGTTCGGGATACGCTGCTGCGATTGTCCGAGCAGCGGCTTTTTCTTTGCCGATGGTCAGAAGAAATTCTTGAAGAGGTTTGCCGTACCCTGGTTGGCAAAAGGGGGCTGTCTGCGGACAAGGCGGCTCGTCTACTGGAGCAACTTCGCACCCATTTTCCGGATGCCTGCGTTGGGCCGGGGTATAAAGAATTGATCCCGGCTATGAAGAATGACGAGAAAGACCGGCATGTGATAGCCGCTGCCGTTTTCTGCAAAGCCGAAGTGATTCTGACCTATAACGTCAGGCATTTTCCTGAAGAAAGTGTTCGTCCCTTCAACATCTGCGTCAAAACACCCGATGAGTACCTGCTGGATATTTACTCTTTGGCCCCACAACAAGCCGTTCATGCGCTGCATGAACAAGGGGCGGACCTGAATCCTCCCCGGGATATTCAGGGGGTGTTGCAGGGGTTGGAAAGGTGCAGATGTGACCAATTTGTGAGGTTAGTCCGCGACCAACTGAATCTGTAGGCCGTCGCCGACGGTAGATGGAATCAGCAACGGCCCAAGAGTATTTCTACCGCGCGGGGGTATTGGCCGGGGGAACGGCGACGACGGTAGCCGGGGCGGGCGCGGCCAGTCCGA
This sequence comes from Acidobacteriota bacterium, assembly GCA_021798235.1. The sequence goes on from JAJZMO010000095.1 coordinate 10,862, forward strand.
CGGCGGCACTGGCGGCTTCAACTTGAGCCTGGGCCTGGGCGGCTTGCGTCGCGCGCAAGGCGTGCAGATGCTCCAGCCAGATGGCGTTGGCGGCCTGCTTGGGATCAATCACATCCAAGCGGACGCGCGCGATGCCCTGCTGGTGCATACCCAGCAAGTGGGCGGCAGCCGAGGAGAGATCGACGATGCGAGTCTCCGGAACCGGGCCGCGGTCATTGACGCGCAGCACCACCCATTTATGGTTGCGCAGATTCGTGACGCGCACCCATGTGCCCAGGGGCAGGGTGCGGTGTGCGCAGGATAACTCGTTCATATCAAAGCGCTCCCCGTTGGCGGTGGTGCGGCCTTGAAACTGTTGGCCATACCAGGAGGCCAGGCCGATCTGCCGCCAAGAACTCATCTTGGTGGGCAGGGGCAGCGCTACGGTAGCGTCTTTGGGCAGAACAACGACGGGAGTTTTTGATGTTAACTCCAATCTTCCCAATTGGTTGGAACTGGCAAGCAAGGCGCGACCGGGCTGGCTGGCCTGCACGTTGGTTAAGCCAAGGCTAATGCCCACGGTGGCCCCAACAGCAATCGAGACCACGCGTCGAGCCGTGGAGATGGCGCGTTCGTTCAGGATCGAGTTTTCGGCAAGGATATTCATGGGTTGCCCTCTCCATTATTTTAACAAAGCCGGACACCATAAGTGCAAGAATTCAAAATAGTTATTTTTATTTTTATCTTGCTATTTCCCCATAAATATGGTACATCTTTTGCTACGCTTCTCTTGGGTATTTCTGCCAGCGCAGCCGCAGTCGGCCCAAATTGGAACCCAGCATTCCGCTCCGCCCGAACAGGACCTCTGCCTTGCCATCCGTCCCGCAGCCGTTTCCGGCCCTTGATTCCGCCCTATCCCCTGCCCAACGCGGGCCTTCCTTGCCAAAGGTACTGCTGACTATCGCCGGGTTTGACCCAGCCGGTGGAGCCGGTATCTTAGCGGATATAAAGACCTTCCACGCACATGGCTTGTATGGAATGGCTTGCATTACGGCGCTGACCGTACAGAATACGCAGGGTGTGCGGGCCGTCGAGCCGGTCGCTGCCGCAACCGTGCAGGCCACGTTGCAGACTTTGGCGGAGGATGTCTCCTTTGCCGCGATCAAGATTGGAATGCTGGCAACGGGCGCGGTGGCGGCGGTGGTGGCCGATTTTCTCGATGGTCTCCTCGGCTCAAAGCAACGGACTCCCACGCCGGTGGGAGACCGAATTCCCGTAGTGCTGGATCCGATTGTGCGCTCCAGCTCTGGCGCGGAGCTGTTGGATGCCGCCGGGCGGCAAATTCTACAGGAGCGCCTGTTGGCCGTTGTGGGATGGGTCACCCCGAATCTGCCGGAGTTGGCCGTGTGGACAGGACGTCCCGTGGCTACCAGCCGCGCGGAGGTCGAAGCCAGTGCGCAGGCTTTGCTGCAACAGGCGGTGGCTTTGGGCAATCCCGGCCTGCGCATCGTGGTGACCGGCGGCCACGCCGAGCGACCCGACGATCTGCTGTGGACGGGCACCGGCGGAGAGTGGTTCGCGGGCGAGCGGGTCGAGACGCGATCCACGCATGGCACGGGTTGCACCTTTTCCAGTGCATTGGCCGCGCGGCTGGCGCTGGGCGATGGCGATGCCGAGGCTGTTCGCGCAGCCAAGGCCTATGGGACCGAGGCCATCCGCGCAGCCCGACCTATCGGCCAAGGACACGGCCCGCTGGAACACTTCTGGCCGTGGCAGCGGTAAACCCTCGCGGCCACTTTAAGAACAGGCTGCGGCCAACAGGAAGACCAGCGGCGCATTCCAGTTGATGGCAACCTCATTCATCGAGTACGCCTGATCGTTATCGATATACATGCGCATGGGCGGTTTGCGCGGGAGCAGGATGGCCACCTTGTCCGCAGGCCTGGCATTCGGCCCGCCGGAGAGCAGTCCCGGCCAGGGCGCAGCGATGGCATCGGCGATGCTGGGCCGATGATGCGGATGCTGGTACGGGGTAACCCCGAGTTGCGTCACCCACGAAATTCCGAGGCAATTGCGCCCCAGCAGGTAGTGCAGGTTGGCCAAGGCCGCATCCACCAGCGTGGTACTGGGCTGGAAATGATGGGCCACGAGCAGAAGCATGGAGTGATTGCAGGCCACGCCATTGGACCCCCAAATGTAATCCTCAATGGCCAGCGAGTTGCCATAGCCATTCTGCGCAGCCTGTTGCAACAGGCCAGCGGCCGCCTGCGCCGTGGCGGAGCGAATGGCTTCCGTCGCGGCATCAGGAGCGTGCTCCATGGCCAAGGCATAGCTCCAACACGCCATGGAGTAGACATTGTTCCAACTGGGCGGTTGCAGGCTGACCGAGGGCAAGCGTTGGTCTGCCAGGCCGGTGAGCTGCAAAAAGGCTTGCTGGAAGGCCGACTCGCCAGTAGTCCGCCATAGCTCGGCAGCCGCCCACTGCATTGCATTGGTGCAATCCTTATCGCTATATGCACCGGTGCTAATCCCCGGAGGATTCTGGAAGGTCACATCCGGATGACGCTGGCACCAGGCCCAGGCCTTGCGGGCAGCCAAGAGACATTGCCGGGCAAAATCGGGAGCATAGGGGCCATAGCAGCGGGCCGCAATGGCCATCACCGCAGCAAAATCCGCCGTTGCGCAGGTGCTCTTATAGGGGCGGCTGCCCGTGCCAATCACGTAGCTGATGGCAGGGTCGTTCTGCGGCATCACGAAGCCGCAAAACTTCTCGCTGGTCTGCTTGTGCCAGAGGCCGCCATCTTTGTCTTGGAGTGTTTGCATCCACGCCAGGTTCCAGCGCACCTCGGCCAGATACTCCGGGACTGGCCCGCCCGATTCTGGAATCTGCAGCGAAAGCGAGCGGAGCGCGGGCGCATAGAGCTCCCACGCCCAAAGCAAGGTGCCCGTCGAGAGGCCACTGTTGACCACATAGCGTCCGTAATCGCCGGCATCATGCCAGCCCCCATGATTTTTGATGGGGCCTTTTTTTCCCGAGGAAGGATGGTAGGCCGCATCCAAGTGGCAGACTGGATGCGCATAGCCTCCTCCCAGATCCACCGCGCAGCCACAACGCTGGCCATAAAATGCGCGCATAGTTGCGCGCAACGCATCCTGATACACCGTGGCCCCAATGGGGAATGGCAGACTCGGATCGCCGGTATCACAGAGAAGACGGTACTGCCCCGGATCTTTTAGCGAGGAAAAGTCGGCGATCTGGATCCCATCTCCCGATGCAGGGTCGGGACGGGGAGCGCTTAGGGATCCGCGAAAGACCACAGAGGAATCCGCCAGCCGTTGTACCGTAAAGCTGCGCGCGCGCGTGGTTACGGTCGCCTGCTTGGCGTGCAGCGGCAAATATCCAATCTGGTTGCAAAAGACCGTAGCGGCAGCCGCATTGTGCGCAATTGCATAAGCTGCATCCCCAGTACAAGCCGCTGTCGTCAGCAACCCGCCACGCAGGCCCATGCCAACGAAGCTGGTGGCGGTAGCTCTCAAAAACTCGCGACGATCCATTCCTGCTCCTGCGCCGATACTACACCGCATCCCTGCGAATCCGAAGATCGAACCCACGGATTCCGTGCCTTGGGGATGGCTGGCCCGCGCCGGTATCTCCCATGGCACAGTGCCTTCATCGGCCACAAAATGCAAGCCGTTACTGCGCCAGACTCAGTTGCAGCGGAGCCTCCACCAGCATGCCCTGCGCGGGCGTCGAGGCCTGCACCTGCACCGTGGTGGTGATGGCCGGCTGCGGTGAGGCCCCATTGCAACCCGACAAAGCGGGCAGGCAAAGCGCGGCAGCGCAGAGCAAGAGGAGCGTGAGGCGCAGATTGGGAGCGTGCCTGCGCGCGCGATACAGCAGGCCGTCAGCCAGAAGTGTCAGCACAAACAGCAGCCACACCCATTCCGTCCAATCGCCAAAGATGCGTGTAACGCCAGCGGTAGCCAGCAGGTTGGATTGCAGCGTCAGCGTCACCAGTTGCGTGGTGGTCTGCGTGTTGAAGGGAATCGTCGCTGGAGCGAAGGTGCAGGTTGCTCCCGCAACCAGGCCCGCGCAAGAAAGCATAATCGTTTGGTTGAAACCGTTGACCGGCGTCAGCGTTACCTGCACCTGCGTGCTGGCTCCGGCGGCCAGTTGCACCTGCGTGGGGTGGATGGTCATCTGCAGTGAGCCATCGTAGATGTTGATGGTGACGGCATTCGATGTGGACTGCAGGAAGTTCGGATCCCCCAGATACTGGGCCGTTACGGTGTTGACGCCCAGCGGCAGCGCCTGTTGGTTCAGCACCACGCTGGCGTGGCCGGTGCCGTCCAGCGTGGCCTGGGCAATCTGCGCCCCACCGTCCATAAATTCCACCACGCCCGTTGGCACGCCACTGGTCGCGGACACCACCAAGGCCTCCAGCGTGACTGGCTGGCCATACTGCGCCTGATTCGTAGATGCGGTCAGCGTGGTTGTCGTGGCTGCCGCAACGACCGTCAGGCTGGTCTCGGCATCGCTGGGGCCAAAGTTGCACTGCTGCGGATGACTGGCCAGCACGGTCAGTCCGCTGCCGGTCGGCGCAGCAGACAGGGTCAGCGTGGCCACGCCCGCACCATTCAACGGAGCGCTGCCCACCTCAACGCCATTCACGGAGAACATTACATAGCCCGCCGTCACCGGCCCCTGCGCGCTGGTCACGGTCGCCGTCAACGTCAGCGGAGCGCCATAGGCCAGCGTCGTGGGCGCGATGGCAACCGTGGTTGTGGTGGCGATTACATTCAGCGGCTCGCCGACGCCGCTCATCTGCACACCTTGCACCGATCCCGGAATGCTGAGTGTGTTGTCGGTAACGCTCGCGCTCTCTTGCAGCGAGCCGGGCGCCGTGGGCGCAAAGACAAAGCTCATGCTACAAACGCTGCCCGCAATCTGCGCTCCATTGGCCACACAGGTGTTGCCGCCATTATTGGCGAAGGGAAAGTCCACGGGCGCGGCCAGCGCGGTGAGGTTCAGCGGCGCATTGCCCGTGTTAGCCAATTCGATCGTCTGCGCCGCCGTAGCACCACAACCCACGGAAGAATTGCCAAAGCTGAGCGGCGCGGGCGGCTGGGGCGCAATGGCGCGCACAGCGCCGGAGGTCTGGTCGGCAATCACCACGCGACCCAGCGCATCCACGGCCACGCCGCTTGGCTCCTCCAACGTGGCCTGCGTGGCCGAGCCGCCATCGCCGGAAAAGCCCGCCTGTCCGGAACCAGCAATGGTTTCGATGATGCCACTGGCTGCATCCACGCGGCGCAGGCGCGCATTGCCGCTGTCGGTGATGTAGAGATTGCCCGCCGCGTCGGTCGTAATGCCCAGAGGCGAGGATAATTGCGCATTCGTCGCGTTGCCGCCATCGCCTGCAAAACCCGCCGCGCCGCCCGTACCCGCCACGGTCGAGATCAGCCCTGTCGCCAGATTCACCTTGCGAAGGGCGCTGTTGCCGGTATCGGCGATGTAGAGATTGCCTGCATCCTCCAATGTAACGGCAAAGGGATTGTTCAACTCGGCCTGTGTCGCCTGCCCGCCATCGCCAAGAAAGCCCTGCACGCCTGTGCCCGCGATGGTCGTAATGTTGCCCGTGAGCGCGTCCACCCGGCGCACCACGTTGTTGCCGCTGTCGGCGATGTAGAGATTGCCCGCCGCATCCGCTACAACTCCACCGGGAGCGTTCAACTCCGCAGCCATGGCCGCACTGCCGTCGCCGGTATAGCCCTGCACGCCATCGCCCGCTGCGCTGGTGATCGCGTGTGTGGCCGCATCCACGCGCAAGATCTGGTTGGTGCCGCTGTTGGCGATGTAAAGATTGCCCGCTGCGTCCAAACTCACCGCCGTCGGCGCGTTCAACGTGGCAGTGATGGTCGCACCGCTGCTGGCGATGTAGACCACACTCGCATTGTTGCCGGTGCAGCCCAGGCTGGCGTTGGCCGCGGCGCACCACAGAGAAATTTGATTGCCCGTCTTGTCCGCCACAAATACATCGCCCTGCGGATCGATGGCGGCCTGCTCGTAGGTGGGTTGATTGGGCATCGTGGTCAGCAGCGGCAGAATACTGGTAATCACGCCGGGCGTCAGCACCACCTCCGGCCCCAGCGCCGGGCCATGCAAGCCAAAGTCCACCGTACCCGCACTGGTCGCCACGCTGAGCGCGGCGCGGCTCACGCCCGGGTCCGCCGGAGCAAAGCGCAGTGCCACCACGCAGACCGCGTTGGCCGCATACGGCGTACTGTTCCCGCAGCCGGGGAGCGTGCCAATCGGATAGGCCGGCGGCGCACTCACCGTGGTTAACGAAAACTCTTGCTGTTGATACGCGCCTGCGCTGACGCTGAGGCTGTTCAGCGTGGCTGCGGAGTTGAACTGCACATACAAGTAGCGCGTGACCGGGTTGGCCAAAGCCAGCGTCGCTGCCGGAAAGCGGCGGCCCAAGGAGATTTGCCGCACAGCGTTGTTGGTTGTGTCGGCGGCATCAATGCGGCCTTCATCATCCACGGCCAGGCCCGTCACGCCGTTCAGCGCGGCCTGTGAGGCCAACGCGCCATCTCCGGCCAGGCCCACCGTACTATTGCCAGCCACAGTGGTGATGTCGTTTGTGGATGCGACGATCTCCCGCACGCGCGCATTCAGCGTGTCGGCGATGTAGAGATTGCCCAGGTCATCCTGCGCCAAACCCGTTGGCCCGTTCAACTCCGCACTGGTGGCTGGGCCGCCATCGCCGCTGTAGCCGCCCGCTTGCAGCGGATTGCCCGCGAGCGTTTGCATTAGCCCGGTGGTCGCGTTCACCTCGCGCACCAGATTGTGTCCGGTGTCGGAGAGAATCACGTCGCCGCTCGGCTCCAGCGACAGACCGCGCGGGCCAGAGAGCGCCGTCTGCGTGGCCTGCAATCCATCTCCGTTGTAGACGGTGGTTCCATTGCCGGCGTAGAGCGCAATCAGCCCGCTGGCCGCGTTCACTAGGCGGATGCGGTTGTTGCCCGCGTCGGCAATATAGACATCCCCGGCTGCGTCCACGGCCAGCGCCGTCGGCAGATTCAATTTCGCCTGCGTGGCCAGTGCGCCATCGCCCGCGTAGCCCTGCGCGCCGGTGCCGGCAATCGTGGTGATGTTGCCCGTCGCCGCGTTGATCTTGCGCACCACGTTGTTGCCGGTGTCGGCGATGTAGAGATTCCCCTCGCCATCGACGGCGATGCCTTGCGGCTGGTTAAACTCCGCCAGCGTGGCCAGTGCGCCATCGCCCGCGTAGCCCTGCGCGCCTGTACCCGCCACGGTGGTGATCTCTCCCGTAAAAGCATCCACGCGGCGGATGCGGTTGTTGGCCGTGTCGGCGATGTAGAGATTGCCTGCGCCATCGAGCGCCACGCCTTGCGGCAGGTTGAGCTCGCCCGCCGTGGCTGCGCCACCATCGCCCGAGAAGCCAGCCGCGTGCGTGCCCGCAATCGTGTTGATCTGCTGTAGCAGCGAGACGGTGGCAGTGGCGTGCAGCATCCGCGGAAAAGCCAGAATGCAGGCGGCAAGCGCCAACGCCAGCGACAAATATAAAGGACGCGAAATCGGCCGCACCATCGGAAACGCTCCAGTACTTCCATGGGGGATCAGCGAATTGCGCTGGCCATTCCGCTGGAATACGTGCGGGAGTTTCGCAGACGGCGGCAGATTCAGTATGGTTGGAAATTCTGATGGCGCGGCGGAGAAATTCCTGCGAAGGTGCATGCAAATTCCATAACGGGAATGATGGTTTGAAAATGAATCCGAGAAAGAGATTTCGTTGCCCTACGCACTTTTCCTCCTCCCGCAGATTTTCGCCAGAATCCCCACACTACAATGGCAGCATGGCTGCATTGCTGCATCTGGATCGGCTCTCCGTCACCTTTCCCACGCCGCAGGGGGAACACGCAGCGGTGCGCGCAGCCAGCTTCTCGCTGGATGCTGGGGAGGCGCTGGGCCTGGTCGGCGAATCGGGATCGGGAAAATCGGCAATTGCGTTGGCGATTCTGCGCCTGCTGGCTCCCCGTGCGCGTGTTGCAGGAGCCATTCATTTCGACGGGAAAAGTCTGCTGACGCTGCCAGATGCATCGATACGCGCGCTGCGCGGCAGCGCGATGTCCATGATCTTTCAAGAGCCAATGACGGCGTTGAACCCCGTGATGCGCATCGGCCCGCAGGTGGCAGAGGCTGTCGCCGTACACAATCCTGGCCTGCCGCGCAAAGAGTTGCGCCGGCGCGCCATCGCGGCGCTGGAATCCGTCGCCTTGCCGGAGGCGGAGCGCAGGTACGACGATTACCCACATCAATTCTCCGGCGGACAGTTGCAGCGCATCGGCATCGCCATGGCCATTGCCAACCGCCCGCGCCTGCTCATTGCCGACGAGCCGACCACCGCGCTCGATGGCACCGTTCAGGCGCAGATTCTCGATCTGCTCGACGATCTGCGCAAGCGACACAACCTGGCGCTGCTATTCATCTCCCACGATCTCTCCGTGGTGGCGCGCATGGCGCAGCATGTGGCCGTACTGCGGCGCGGAGCAATTGTGGAACAGGGCACCAGTGCGCAGATATTTTCTGCACCCCAGCACGCCTACACGCGCAGCTTGCTGGCGGCGGTTCCCACGTTGCAAACGCCGCGCAATCGTCCGCTGGCCGTGCCGTCGTAAATCCATCTGTGAATGCGGTACCATCGAGAGTTGCTCCGCGCACACAACTGCGCGAAAGATTTTTTATGCGCGCGCTGATACTCTCTGACATTCATTCGAACATCGACGCGCTGGAGGCCGTGCTGGCCGCAGCCCCCGCACATAATGTGGTCTGGAATTTGGGCGATGTGGTGGGCTATGGTGCCGCGCCGAACGCCGTCATCGACTGCATACGCGATCTGGCCGTGGTGCATGTGCGTGGCAATCATGACCGCGGCTGCTCCGGCCTGCTCCACGCAGAGGAATTCAATCCCGTAGCGCTAGCCGCCGTGCGCTGGACGCAAAAAGAACTGAGCAGCGAGAACATGCAATGGCTGCGCAAGGTTCCACGCGGCCCAATCCGCACCCCGGAGAAAAATGCGCTGTGCGTGCATGGCTCCCCGCTGCATGAGGATCAATATGTGCTGGCGCAGCCGGAGGCGCGCGCCGCCCTTGCAACCACAGAAGAGCCGCTTATTTTTTTCGGACACACTCATGTGCAGGGCGGCTTTGCCATCGATCCCGACGGGGACTGCGCCACACTGACGCCCATATACGCATCCCCGAACGAAATCGATTTCTATGAATTGAAGCTGCGCCAAGGAACGCGCTACCTGTTGAACCCTGGCTCCGTTGGCCAGCCGCGCGACCGTGATTGGCGCGCTGCCTTCACGCTGTATGACAGTGTGACGCAGAGCGTACTTTTTGGTCGGGTTCCTTACATGGTGCAAGCGGCACAGATTCGCATCCTGCGCGCGGGGTTGCCAGAGAGCTTGGCCACGCGCCTGCGCATTGGCCGCTGAAGACGCTTCGTGCGTCTACGGAAAAGACAAAGCGGTCAGCTCGCTTGCGCAAACAGACCGCCTCGCCCAAAAATTAGAACGGAAACAAAACCTACGCGGTTTCGGCCTCACGGCTGACCGTCACCTTCAGGTGTGCGGTCACCTCGCGGTGCAGGCGCACCGGCACGTGGAACTCACCCAGGGCCTTGAGCGGCTCCGCCAGATGCACCTTTTTACGGTCGATCTGGAAGCCTTGCGCCTCGAGAGCCTGCGTGATGTCGGCTGCGGTCACAGAGCCGAACAGGTGGTCGTTGTCGCCGGTCTTGCGTGTAAAGCTGAGCGCGACATTTTCCAACTGTTGCAGCAACAGCTCGGCCTCGCCCTTCAGCTTGGCAGAGCGGCGGACGCTGGCAGCCTTCATCTGTTCGATGACAGCCTTGTTGGCGCTGGTGGCCTGAATGGCCAGCTTGCGCGGCAAAAGATAATTGCGGCCATAGCCATCGGCCACCTTCACGACGTCTCCCTGGTGGCCCAGGTTGAGCACGTCTTCCTTCAAAATGATTTCCATGTTTCTCTCCCAATCTTGAACCGCACATCCTTTGATCGATCTGCACGGCTGTCGCAACAGCAACGCGCAGACAACAGGGGCTGGCGGATACGTGTTCTCAGCTAAAAGCGCGCGGCAAACGGCAGCAGCGCAATGTTGCGCGCCTGCTTGATGGCTCGCGTCAAACGACGCTGATGCGGCGTGCAAACGCCGGTCAGGCGACGGGGCACAATCTTGCCGCGCTCGGCAACGAACGGCTGCAACAGACGCACATCGCGGTACGGAATGGCGTCAATCTTTTCCGCACAGAACTTGCAGACCTTCTTGCGGCGGAAAAACTTGCGTCCACCCGGTCCACCGGGACCGCCGCTGCGGCCTGCAGGCCGTGCGCCTGGAGCAGCTGCTTCCTGCCGGGGTGCTTGTGTGGTTTCCTCTGCCATACTCAACTTCCTTTCTGGGCCGAGCCATTCGGTTCGGCGATTCCGATCCGCAGGTGCGGATGCAAAATACTGGGGGCTGCGGCTATGCGATGCACGCCTGTGCATCGGAGGCCAGCCCGGTGTGCCCAGCGCAGACTAAGCGCTGGCTGCTGCCTCGGCTGCAGGGGCTTGGACGGCAACCTCAGCGACCACAGGCTCTGCCGCCGCTGCTGCCGCATGCTGCACCACGCTCTGCTTAATGCGCGTGGAGCGAATCTTGCGAATCTTTGCCAGGCGCTTCTCTTCTTCATCCATGCGCACGGTGATGAACTTGATGACCTGCTCGGTAACGCGCAGACGGCGCTCGAGTTCGGTGATCAGATCCCCGCCCGCCTCCAGCGTCATCAGCATGTAGAGGCCGTCATTAAACTTGCGCACCGTGTAGGCCAGCTTGCGCGTACCCATCTTTTCGCTGGAGAGCACCACGCCGCCGCCCTTGGTCACTGTGGCGTCCAGGCTGGCGGTCAACTTCTCAATCTCTTCCTCCGCAATGTCCGGACGCAGGATGTACATCACTTCGTATTTGCGTTGCATCGTTATTCTTCTCGTTTCTGCGGGAGCGCTTCCGCCCCGCCTGCGCGGCCAACCTGACCGCAAAGGTTCTTATTCCCCGGCGCACTCCCGCCGGTTGAATCGGTTCATGGCCGCCGCCGGTCCATCGATCAAAATGGCCTCGACGGCGCGTGCAACCTCGTCCAAGACTCCATCCAGCGCGGCCAGTTCGGCCTTGCGAAAGGGAGTCAACACAGAGTCCCGCATTCGACTGCGCGCACTCTCGGCCGCCTTGGCCTCTGCCGGGGCCACCCCGACGCGAATCCGCAGCCACTCCTCCGTGCCCAACGCGCCGCTGATGGATTTGACTCCATTGTGACCTCCGGCGCTGCCCCGTTCGCGGATGCGCAAAGCGCCCAGCGACAAGGCCATCTCGTCGTAGATCACAATCAGGCTACGCGCCGGATCGATCTCCAACTCCCGAACCAGAGCAGCCACGGCCAGCCCGCTCAGGTTCATGTACGTCTCCGGCTTGGCTAGCAACGCGCGCCGTCCTGCAATCTGCGCCGTTGCCGTCAGTGCCTTGCCGCGCCGGTTCGCAATGGTTGCACCGCACTGTTCCGCGATGCGATCCAATGCCAGAAACCCGGCATTGTGGGGCGTGAATTGATACTCGATGCCCGGATTGCCCAACCCCACGATGAGCACCGGATCTGTGGCTGAACCGCTTGCAGTTCCGCCCAAGTTTGCCTCCATGCCGGCGGCCAATTACTTCTTGGCGTCCTTCTTGCCGTCACCGGCGGCATCCGCAGTTTCCTGCTTGCCCTTCTTCATCACTTCCGGCTCGGCGCTGGCAGGCGCGGCAGCGGCTGCATCTGCAGCCGGAGCGGCCTCCTCACGCACAGCGGTAATGTGCGCCACGGCGGTGTCTTCATCGGTCAGGAACTTCAATTTGCCGCCATGCGGCAGGTCCGAGACGCGCAGCACTTGACCAAACGAAAGCTCGGAGATGTCCACGTCGATGTGACCGGGGATGTCGGCGGGCAGACACTCGATGGCAACCTCGCGCAGAATCTGATCGAGAATGCCGCCCTGCGTCTTGACGCCCACCGGCACGCCCAGCAACTGGATCGGAACCTGAACGCGAATGGCCTTGTCCATGGCGATGCGCTTCATGTCGATGTGCATCAGGCTGCCGCGAATCGGCTCATACTGCCAGTCCACGATCATCACCTTGGTCTTGGCGCCGGACAGGTCGAGATCAAAGATGGTGTTGTGTCCAGAGTCCGAGTGAAGGATGCGCAGAATCTGCTTGGGATCCACGGTGATGGCGGCTGAGGGCTGCTGCGCGCCGTAGACCACAGCGGGAATCTTGCCCGAGACGCGCACACGGCGCGCGATATTCTTGGTGAACTTGCCCGTGCGGGGCGTTGCGACGACGACTTCGTTGGTTGCGCTCATTGTCCTTATCCTTCGGGCACGGCTCTTGCCGCTCCCTTGTCGCCGCGCAGACACTTGGCCTGCGCGGCAGTGGTTGAACTCCAGTGGCGGCTGCGTGCCGCGCTTGGAACTTCAGTGGGCGAAGACGCGACGTTAGTTAAACAAGGAACTAACGCTGGTCTCCATGTGGATGCTCTCAATGGCGCGGCCAATCAGGCCGGCGATGGAAAGCACCTTAATCTTCGAACTACCCTGCGCTTCCTCACGCAGCGGAATCGTGTTGGTCACCACCAACTGCTCCAAGCGCGAGTGCTCAATTCTCTCCAGGGCCGGACCGCTCAACACCGGGTGCGTGGCGCAGGCATACACCTTGCTCGCCCCCGCTTCGATGAGCGCATCGACCGTTTTGACCAGCGTGCCCGCCGTATCCACGATGTCGTCCAGGATCAGGCAAGTACGTCCAGCCACGTCACCAATCACGTGCATCACTTCGGTGACGTTCATATCCGTGCGGCGCTTGTCCACAATGGCCAGCGGCGCTTCCATCTTTTTGGCGAAGAAGCGCGCACGCTCCACGCCGCCTGCATCGGGCGAGACCACGGTCAGGTCCGGCAGGTTCAACTCCCGGAAGTGGCCCACCAGCACCGGGCTGGCAAACAAATGGTCCACCGGGATGTCAAAAAAACCTTGAATCTGCGCCGCATGCAGATCCACCAACAAAGCGCGATTGGCGCCTGCGGTGGTCAACAAATCGGCCACCAGCTTGGAGGAGATGGCCACGCGGGGCCGGTCCTTGCGATCCTGGCGAGCATATCCGTAATAGGGAACCACCACGGTGATGCGGCTCGCCGAAGCTCGCTTGAGCGCGTCAATCATAATCAGCAGCTCCAGCAAATGCTGGTCGACCGGATAGCAGGTCGGCTGAATTACGAAGACATCCGCGCCGCGAACGTTCTCCAAAAGCTGAAAGTACACTTCCCCGTCAGAAAACCGCTGCAGGCGAACCTCGCCCAGCGGCAGGCCAACAAATTTGCAGACCTCCTCGGCCAATGGCCGGTTGGAGGAGCCGCTGAAAATCTTAAAGCGCTTGTCCTCGCTGTGGGACTTGGCGCGTTTGCGGCTGGCGGGTTGTTTCTCCGCCGCCGCATCCGTTGCGACTTCCTCTAGGGGAGCCGCAGTTGCGGTTGCTTGTGCGTTCATTTCCCGGACCTCCATGCTGGTTGGCGTGGCTTTTCCGATTTTCTTGCGTCCCGAACGCGGATGGCTGTTCTGCTCCATCCTGCCCGGTTCGCCGGATGCGCCGCAGGTGTTCCGATCCTGCTGCGCGCGAACAAAACAAACTGCAAACCTGCTAAACCATTCTGGCTGGGCGACTAGGATTCGAACCTAGACAAAGTGCTCCAAAGGCACTTGACCTACCGTTAGTCGATCGCCCATCCACCTTGTGCGCAACCCTCCCTCGCGGGAGCTTGCGTCAATCCTTGTGCGCCGCGCCATTCATCTTGCGCACGGGCACAATCTCGTCGGCGTTACACGCGGCAACCTCTGCCTGCGCTGCGGCCTTCGCATCGACAACTGCATCGATGTTCTCGGCTGCATTCCCATCCACCGCTGCGGCCACATCGACCGTGGAGCTGCGCTCCACCGCCAAGGCGACATCAAACATCCCGCCCCAGTAGGTCTCGCGCGGCACGGTCATCGTGCAGAGCGCAGGCACACCACCGTCCCGCAAACGCTTGGCCACCGTTTCTGCCTGTGCCGTTGTGGCGTACAGGCCAAACAAAGCCGAGCCAGAGCCGGAGAGCGCCGCATACAGCGCCCCAACACCCTTGGGGAAGATACGCATCGTCTGGAGAATGCCGTGCAGGGAGGGATGCTGCTGGAAAACGACGCATTCAAAGTCGTTTTCAATCCCGGCACGGACAAGCCTGAGAAGCGCTTCCTCGGCCCGGTCCTCCTGTGAGAGGACACCGGATGGAACCGCTGCTTTTTCTTGGGATGATGCCAAGGCATCCACCCAGCGGCGGCTCAACATCTCCAGTCTATCGGGTGCGCGCAGATTGGTCAACGCAGAATTCTCACCACTGCCCAAAACAGGCTTCTGCAGCGCTTGCAACAGACGTGCGTCCCAGTCGCGAAAGGCCTGCGGAGTGGAAACCCCCACCGGCGGCAACGCCAACACACAGGGCAGCGCAGGCAGATCTGGCAGTGGAGTTACCCGCTCTCCACGCCCAGAACCCAGTGCCGTTCCCCCGACCAGAAACAGCGGCACGTCCGAGCCAACCTGCGCGGCCAACTGCAATCGCTGCGCCTGCGGCAGCTCACGCCCCAATTCGCGCTCCAACCCCAGCAGCGCCGCAGCAGCATTCGCCGATCCCGCACCTAATCCCCCCTGCACGGGCAGATGCTTCTGAATGTGGAGGGTCACGTCGGCTTGGATGCTCATGGCCTCCAGCGCCAACTCCACCATGCGCCAGGCCGTGTTGCGCGCATCGCAGGGCACGCGGGCGTCATTGCAGGTCATTTGCACGTTGCCAATCTGGCCCGCAGGCACCCGATGCGCAGCGACGGTCACGCGGTCATAAATGGCCAGCGTCTGATAGACAGTCGCCAACGCGTGGAAGCCATCGGCCCGCGCCGGGCCAATCGCCAATCCAAGGTTGATCTTCGCGTGGGAACGTACGTGTGTCGGCATGGAAGGCGACTCCCCGAATCCAAAAACAGGTCAGAACCGTAGGCCCAGCCACGGATGCGGAGCAATGCGGTGGGAGGACCGGCCCCCATCTCCAAAAAAACGAAGAGGCCACCCCGAAAAAGATTGGCCTCTGCGTAGAAATCCGGTTAAAGTTTCTCGAAAAATTCGCAAGCGGAGCAGGAAATATACACGCCGCCCGGCGTTCCGTGCTCACGATCCTTCACGCGCTTGACGATGCGTGTCGGCTTGGAGCACTTGGGGCAGTCCGTGCTCTTGGTGGTGTCCATGACCTTTTTGCGGTCAGCGGTCTTGGCAATCTTGGCCATGATGAGTTTCTCCTCAAAAAAACATTTGCGTATGGTTCCACCACATTCAGACGCACCCGCGCAGCTCCAACGGAACCACGCATGGTCTGCACACGGACGCTGCCGTCTCCGAGTGGAGACGCGCCTAGGGCGGGGCATCCTTGCAAAAGGTGGAAGCAACAGGCACGCGCAACCCTGTTCCTTTCCAAGTCTACAGCAAACAGGCACTTGGCTTCCATGCGCGTTTCTGGCTAGGAGGGCAATTCCTCCTTGGGCGCGCTTGAGGGCGGGGCGGAAGTATACGTGGCAATCTGCACCAGGGAGGGCGCAGCGGTCGGCTTTGCGGGCGCAGCCGCAACGCTTGCAGGTGCTGCATGGGCAATCTCCACCGCAATTCCGGCGGGGCGCAACACCGGCTGCCGCGCATGCCAATCCATCTGCCGCGTCATGCGGAGCAGCACCCAGATTCCGCCAACCAAGACTCCCACGGTGAGCCATGCCGACTCCGGACCATAATCGCCCCCAGTGAGCCAATGCTGTCCATACGCATTGGACTGAATCACACTGGCCGTATCGGTCTCCCCAGCCAGCGGCAAGCCAAAAAGAACGCCCATGCTAGCCAGCCAGGCAAAATGCAGTCCCCAGGACAGCCACAATGCGCGCGTGCGCAGATAGGCCAGGGAAAGGAGTATCGCTGCTGCAACACTAACCCAGATTGCTGCCGCGTCGGATCCGGGCATGGCGGTAATGGCCTGCCAACGCAGCCATCCAAACAGAACACAGGAGAGAAGCACGGCGATTCCAGGTCCCGTGGCCTCCATGAGTCGCTGAAAGGGATAGCCGCGGAAGACAACCTCATTGGATAAGGCGGCCACAAACAGTGTAAGGAGCTGAACGGTGAGCAGCGCAAAAGCGCGGGGGGTGATCCAAAGATGCACATACAACCCACCAGAGAGCGCCACGGGGAGCAAGAGGGCAACGACCATTCCCCACCCCAACGCGGCCCCCAGTGCGAACTGACGCAACGCACTGGTCTGCGGCGCCATGCTGCGCGCCAAGCCCATGGCCCGCAGCGGCTGCGTCTGTCGGTCAAATAGAAGACCCATGACGGCAAAGCTCAACACTTCAAGAAATAGCTGGAAGAGATTGCGGAGCAGCAAACCTGTGGAGGCGGACAGGCCCTGAAAACGAAAACCATCTGCGGCCTGCGCAGCCAGGGACTGCACAACGACGAAGACAGCGATCGCCAGCATACAGCGCAACCATGCGCGTCCCCGGCCCGGTCCTGAAAAAAAGCTCATTGCAGCGTTTTGCCCATTTCCCTTGTGCGATACGATGCCCGGTACGTGGCGCATCCTCCCCCCTGCCGCAGCCCTAGGAGGTGAAAAATTGTGCAATGTGACGGAATTTCTTGCGCCGCTGCGCCAGCAGTTCTTCCACAGGGAGCGCGCGCAGGGTCTGCCAATGCGTTTGCAGCGCCTGATCCAACAACGCGATCGCCTGATCGGGTTGCGTGTGGGCTCCACCCTCCGGCTCGGGAACAATTGCATCCACGCAGCCCAGACTCAAGACATCCTCTGCCGTCGTGCGCAGGGCTTGCGCCGCCTCCGCGCGTTTGCCTGCATCGCGCCACATGATGGATGCGCAAGCCTCAGGGGAGATGACGGAGTAGGCCGCATTCTCCAAAATCAAAACACGATCCGCTACAGCAATGGCCAGCGCACCGCCAGAGCCACCCTCGCCCGTAATCGTGGCCAAGGTGGGCACGCGCAGGCGCGACATCTCGCGCAGATTGCTGGCAATCGCCTCGGCCTGCCCGCGCTCTTCGGCTCCCAGACCGGCATAGGCCCCAGCTAGATCAATAAACGTAAAGATCGGTCGCCCAAATTTCTCTGCAATTTTCATGCAACGCAACGCCTTCCGGTAGCCCTCAGGATTGGGCATGCCAAAGTTGCGCTCAATCTTTTCCTTGGTGGTGCGACCCTTTTGATTGGCAATGACCAGGACTTCTTCCCCGTGGAAACGGGCCATCATGCAAGCGACAGCAGCATCGTCGCCAAAGCAACGGTCGCCATGGATTTCGCTGCGGTCGGTAAAGAGGCTGGCAATCCAGTCCATCGGGTGAGGCCTCTGCGGATGCCGCGCCAATTCAGTCTTTTTCCATGCGAGAGTGGTCTCCACGGCTGGCGCTACATGGGCTTGTGCTGCGGAAATATCCATCATTCGTCCTGAAGGTTGATTGTATGGGGATGGACAGAACAAAACAACCGCACCCGTACCGTTCCCAAAGTACCGCGAGAATTTTGCCTGTAGTTCGCTTGCAAATCCAAGCGCGCCACCAAGGTTACCAGCAAAGGCACCCGAAGCCAGTTTGCTCGTGGTGGAGTCTCCACCTCAGCCCGTATGGGACCCAGGGTCTGCAAAGTTTTAATTCCGGGAGAACGGACCGCGCCCAATTACCAGCAGATGACAGAGCTGGCAAACCGTTTCTGCATCTGGGATCTGGCCGCCTGCGGGCATACACGAAAGCAGAATTTTCCTTCTGCCCGTTTTTATTCTTCCGCCAGCGGCAGCGTAAATAAAAATGTGCTGCCGTGGTTCAGTTCGCTCTCCACGCGAATGCTGCCTCCATGGGCAAGCACGATGTGCTTGGCGATGGCCAGGCCCAGCCCCGTGCCGCCGGAGTCCTTGGAACGTCCCTTGTCCACGCGATAAAAACGCTCGAAGATGCGATCCAAGTGCTCTGAAGCGATGCCCGCGCCAAAGTCCTGCACGAAGAACTCCACCGCATCGCCAGCCAACCGCGCGCCCATGGCGATGCGCCTGCCTGCGCCACCGTACTTGCCCGCGTTCTCCAATAGATTGGTAAAGACTTGCAGGATCGCATCCATGTCGGCTCGCACGCGAGCCTCAGTGTGCAGATTCACCTCCAAGCGAATATCGGTGGCGCGCAGTGAGCCGGTGAACAGGCTGGCAGCCTCATCCAGCAACGCCGCAGCGGCCACAGGCTGCAAGCGCAGCTTGTATTCGCCAGACTCAATGCGCGCCAGCGCCAGCAGATCCTCCGTGAGCCGATTCATGCGCGCGGCGTTTCTGCAAATGATGCCGAGAAAATCCCGCGCCTGCTCCGACAATTGTGTCTCAGCTTCCATCAAGGTTTCCGCATAGCCAGAGATGGAGGTGAGCGGCGTGCGCAGTTCATGGGAAACGTTGGCGATGAAGTCGCGTCGGGTCTTTTCCACGCGCTCAATCTCGGTCACATCATGCAACACAGCCACGGCGCTGTCGCCCGGCATGGGAGCTACGCTGATGTCAAAAACATGGCCGGGCTGAATGGAACGCGCGCGCGCCTGTGCCGGAACGCGATCGCGCAAGGCCTGCTCCACACAGACCAGCAGGTCAGGATCCCGCACCGTTTGCACCAACGCACTGCCGATGCGCACATTGCCGCCAGCCAAGCGGCGCATCACGTGATTGGTCCAGTGGATCTGGCCCTTTTCATTGATGACGATAACGGCCTCTTCCATGCTATCGAGCACCGTTTCCAGATTGCGCCGGCTATCTTCTAGCGAGCGCAGTTTTTCCTGCACGGCGCTGGCGGCTGCATTCAACGCGTGGGCCGTGTCTGGGCGAATCTCGCCCGCATCTTCCGCCAAACGAGCGCTTGCGTTGCCCAGTGCCATCTGCGCGGCAAAGCGATTGAGTGTCTCTGTGCGCCGCAATGCAAGCACAGACACGAAGCGCGCGGCCAATCCAGCCGCCAAAGTGACCAATGCCAACAAAAACGCCACCGCCAACAGGGCCAGGGAATGGCGCGCAATATGCCCGGCGGCCACACCCAGCACCAGCGCGGCCAATAGCGGCAGCCATACTTGCAAAAAAAGTTTGCGCGTCATTCGATACCCGTCCGGTGCAAAAAAGTCAGCGTGATTCTCAGCGTAGTACGGCCGGAGAGACCTGGGAATGCTCAGCCTTGTTTGGGAAGCTCAAAGCGGTAGCCCGCGCCCCGCACGGTTACAAGATACCGCGGATTCTCGACATCCGTCTCGATTTTTTCGCGAATGCGACGCACGTAAACATCGACCGAGCGCGGAGTAACGAAGCGCGCATCGCCCCAAACCGCGTCCAGGAGATGGTCGCGGCTGAAGACACGGCCCGGATGGCGCGCCAGATATTCCAGCAGACGAAACTCCGTGGCGGTGGTGGTCATCAACTCCCCGCGCACGCGGACCTGCATGGCGTTGGCGTCGATCTCCACATCGTCAAAGAGCAGTTGCGAGGGTGCAGAGGGCCGCTCAAAACGGCGCAGTACGGCCTTGACGCGAGCGGTCAACTCGCGCGGAGAAAATGGCTTGGTGATGTAGTCATCCGCACCGAGTTCCAAGCCGAGCACACGATCGCTCTCACTGGTACGCGCGGTTAAAAAAATCACCGGCGTACTGGACAAAGCTGGATTGCGTCGGATTCTGCGGCACAAATCCAAACCATCGCCGCCCGGAACCATGATGTCGAGTAGGAACAAATCGGGGGCCTTGCGCTCTGCATCGGCCAGCACGGGAGCCGTTGTGGTGAAGAGGCGCGCGGTGAAACCGGCGGCCTCCAAATTATGCTGCACGAGCCGGGAGATGTCGGCATCGTCTTCCAAGACAAAGATCGTCTGTTTCAAACCGGTTCCCTTTCTGCACCCACAGCGGCAGACAAACGGCCGCCGCTGTCAGCTTACCGCACGGAAAAGAATGGATCGCAAACAGAATGTAAATCCTCGGTTACGGGAGTGTGAATCGAGAGCGGCTCCGGTGCAAGCAGTCGCTCGAAAACCTCATTGGAAAACAACCGGCCCTGCGCGGTCAGGCGCACCAGATCGCCGTCAACTTCCAATAGCCCCTCCTGCTCGCAACCGGCCAGCACAGGTGGATAGCCAGCACATGCCTCCGCGCCAAATTCGCGCTCCAGCGCGGACAAGTGCACTCCAGCATTCCTGCGCAGCCCCAGGAACCATGCCTCTTCGAGCGCGGCCTGCGCATCGACTTCCGTGCAGTCCCACTGCGCTCCCTGCTCCAAGTAGAGCGCCAGATCGTCCGCCACAGCCAAACGGCGCGCGCGGCCATCGGCTCCGCGCAACATCGAGTGCGCATCCAATCCCAAGCCAAGATAGGGCTGCCGCAGCCAGTATTTTTCATTGTGCTGCGAAGCAAAGCCCACACGCGCGAAGTTGGAAATCTCATACTGAGCGATGCCCGCAGCGTTCAGACGCGCACAGGCGGCCAGGTACATGGCAGCGATGTGTGCATCCTCTGGAACGGCTTCGGCGTGGTAACGCGAGCCGCTGGCGAGCAGTTCGCGGCCCAGGCGCGAGTCCTCATCAACCTCCAACATATAGACGCTAACGTGGGGCACTCCACTGGCAAGCGCCACATCGAGCGAGAGCTGCCAGCTTGCCTCGGTTTGCTGCGGCAGCCCGGCGAGCAGATCCACATTGATATTGACGATGCCCACGCCGCGCAGGCGTGCGATGTCGGCCAGCGCCTGCGCGCAGGTATGCAGACGACCCACGGCACGAGCCTCGGCATCCACAAACGATTGCACGCCGAAGCTGACGCGGTTGATGCCCAATTGCGGCAGCGCATCCAGCAGATCGTCACTGAGCTGGCCGGGCGCACACTCCAGCGTGATCTCGGCATCGGCGCTCAACAGAAACTCCGCGCGCAGTGCTTGAAAGATGCGCCGCAACTGCTCTGGACGCAGCAAACTCGGCGTGCCTCCACCAAAGTAGATCGTGTCGATATGCTCCGGCGACAAGGCCGACACGCCCGATGCGCGTGCGCGCACGGAATGAATCTCTTCGATCAAACGCTCCACGTAGCGATCCAGCCGCTCCTGGCCAAAGACGCCGGAGGCGAAGTTGCAATAGCTGCACTTTGAACGGCAGAACGGAATCGAAATGTAGAGGCCGTGCATCAAAGGATGAGTTCTCGTGGATTCTTTCCGGCGGCCCGGTGCGCGCCGGTACAATAGTAGTGTCGCATGGCAGAAGCCGCATCCAGCACGCCGAAGCATCAGGAAGAAGACGCAGCAGGCAAGGCCTATGACCACCGGCTCATGCGCCGACTGCTGACGTATCTGCGCCCGTATCGACTGGTCTTTTTCTCTTCCCTGGCCGCCATCGCAATCAAAGCATTTTTGGATGTGCTCGGTCCGTACCTGACCAAGGTAGCCGTCGATCTGTATATGACGCACGACGCGCATGCCCACTCCTCTTGGCTGGGGCGGCATCTCAGCCCCAATGCGGTCACCGGCATCAGCCAGATCGCGGCGATTTTTTTCGGCACGCTTTTCTTCAGCTATCTGCTGGAGTTTGTCCAAACCTACTGGATGCAGTGGATGGGGCAAAAGGTGATGTATGACCTGCGCAGCCAAATCTTCCGCCACTTGCAGCAGATGCACATCGCATTCTTTGACCGCAACCCAACGGGCCGCTTGGTCACGCGCGTCACCAGTGACGTGGACGCGCTGAATGAAATGTTCACCTCCGGCGTGGTCGCCATCTTTGAGGATGTGCTGGTGCTAGCCGGCATCGTGCTGGTGATGCTGCGCATGAGCTGGTGGTTGGCGCTGATCGCCTTCGCCGTGCTGCCGTTGATTTTGCTGGTCACCAACATCTTTCGCAAAAGCGTACGCGAAAGTTACCGGCGCATTCGCACGGCTGTGGCGGGCATCAATTCTTTTTTGCAAGAGCACGTAAGCGGCATGAACGTGGTGCAGATCTTCAATCGGGAGCGCCGCGCCTACGAGAAGTTTGAAATCGTCAATCGCCAGCACATGGAGGCATTCAAAGACGCCATTCTGGCCTACGCCATCTACTATCCGGTCATTGAAATTCTCAGCTCCACGGCGATTGCGGCCATCCTCTGGTTTGGCGGACGCAGCGTGCTGGCGCATCTGGCTCCGGGATCGCACCCAGCGCTGGGCGGCACGGTGACGCTGGGCGTGCTGGTGGCTTTCATCCAATATGCGCAGCGCTTCTTTCGCCCCATTCAGGACTTGAGCGAAAAGTACAACATTTTGCAGGCCGCCATGGCCGCCAGCGAACGCATCTTCAAGCTGCTCGACACGCAGCCAGAAATCGTCAGCCCAACCCACCCGCGCACAGGTGACGGCAGCGGCAGCATCGAATTTCGCAACGTCTGGTTCACCTATCAACAGTTGGACGCGGCCACGCTCGAACGCCTGCAGTGCGAGGAGCCGGTGGAGGATGGATCCATCGAGTGGATTCTGCGCGGCGTAAGCTTCACCATCGCGCCCGATGAAGTGGCCGCCATTGTTGGCCACACCGGCGCAGGCAAAACTACGCTGACCAATTTGATGATGCGCTTTTATGACGTACAGCACGGCAGCATTCGGATTGATGGCGTGGATGTGCGTGAGTGCGACCTGAACGCGCTGCGCAGCCGCTTTGCCGTAGTGCTGCAGGACCCGTTTCTGTTTACCGGAACCATCGCCAGCAACATTCGGCTGGGCACGGATTCCATCAGCGACAAACAAATTGAACAATCCGCCGACGCGGTCAACGTCGGAGACTTCATCCGCAGCCTGCCCGGCGGGTTCCAAGAGCCGGTGCGGGAACGCGGCAACACGCTCTCCACCGGGCAAAAGCAGCTCATCAGCTTTGCGCGTGCGCTGGCCGCCGATCCGCGCATTTTAATTTTGGACGAGGCCACCTCCAGCGTGGACACCGACACGGAGACGCGCATCCGCGCCGCGCTGCGCCATATGGTCACGGGGCGCACCTCGGTGATTATTGCGCACCGGCTCTCGACCATTCAGCAGGCCGACCGCATTCTGGTGATGCACAAGGGACATCTGCGCGAAACGGGCACGCACCAACAGTTGTTGGCCCAGCGCGGCCTGTACTGGAAGCTGTATCAGCTCCAATACAAAGATCAGGAGCTGCCCGCGAGCGGTCTAACCGCACAAACCGTCAGCGCGGATTGAGCGCATCCAAACGCATGGCCAAACACTCCCCCTCCCCGATTTTTTTTGTCGCCGCAGGCGAAGCCAGCGGGGAACGCTACGGCGCGATGCTCATCGAGTCGCTGCGCGCACGTCTGCCCCAGGCGCGCTTCTTTGGCCTGGGCGGTGTGCAGATGGAGACCGCAGGCTGCGAGCGCATCGTGCACGCGGAAGAGATTGCGGTCATGGGCATCACCGAGGTGGTGCTCCATCTGCCTGCCATTTACGGAAAATATCGTGCGCTCGTGCGCAGCATCCGCGAACGCAAGCCTGACCTGGCCGTGCTGATCGATTTTCCCGATGTAAATTTTCGACTGGCAAAGCATCTGTGCAAACTGGGCGTTCCTGTCGTGTACTTTGTCAGTCCGCAACTGTGGGCATGGAAGAAACGTCGCATCCGTTGGGTGCGGGAGCGCGTGACCAAGATGTTGGTCATCTTTCCCTTTGAAGAGGACTATTATCGCGAGCGCGGCGTGGATGCAACGTTCGTCGGGCATCCGCTGGCCGATGTGCCACCGCCTACGGTGACGCGCGAGGAATTCGCCCGCCTGCATGGATTGGACGCAGCGAAACTGTGGATTGGGCTTTTGCCCGGCAGTCGAAAAAAAGAACTGCGCTTGAATCTTCCGGAGATGCTGCGCGCAGCTGCGCTGCTCGGCTCGCAGTATGAATATGTTCTGCCCGCAGCGGCCACGCTGGAGGCAGCATGGGTGCGCCAACAGGTGCAGCGCGCATGCACCAAGCTCGCAGCCAAGGTTGCGGTGACGGTGGTGCCCGATGCGCGCGCCACGCTGCACCATGCACGAACAAGCATTGTGGCCAGCGGAACCGCCACGGTCGAAGCGGCGCTGGCGGGCAATCCTTTTGTTGTGGTCTATCGACTCTCGGCGCTCAGCTACGCTGTGGCCGAGCGCATAGTGCAGGTGCCGCATGTGGCCATGGCAAATTTAATTGCAGGCGCGCGCGTTGTTCCCGAACTGATTCAACATGAGTTCACTGCGGAAAATCTGGTGCAGCACGTGCAGCCTTTGCTGCGCGAAGGAGCCGAGCGCTCCACCATGCTGCACGCACTGGCAGGCGTGCGCGCGACGCTCGAAATGCCCAGATTGCCCGCACCCCACGCAGCGCCGCCGACGGCCATCGCCCGCGCCACGGAACAGGTGTTGCGCACGCTGGCCGAAGCGGCCGCACGCAGCCAAGAAGCCGTCTACTAGCTGCCCAACGTCTCCACAACATGATCGTAGCTGGGCGTTAGACTCTGCATATGGTCGAGCACGCGGCGACGCTCTTCGGCGGTCAGCGACGGAGCCAGTATCAGGATGCGGCGCAATGTGGTGGCAATATCTTCGGCGTAATTCATCATGCGAATGGCTTCCCCGGAAATAGGCATCTTTTCTCCTTGAATGTGAATTTTCATTGTAGTTCCCTCCTGCTGTGGGTAAAGGTTGCGCGAAGGTTCAGGGGTGCGGGGCATCGCGATCCGTGGCCTGCATCAGAGCTGCCAATGCGGCGGCCAACTCTGGATGCAGTGCATCGGGTGCAACGCGCCAAGCCCAGTTGCCCAGCGGCTCGGCGGGCGTGTTCATGCGTGCCTCGCTGCCAAGCTGCAAGACATCTTGCAAGGGAAACAAGCACAGCCGCGCAACGGAAGTTGCCGCTGCGCGCAGCATCGCCCAGACCACGCCATTTTCTCCGGTGTCCGCATCGGGGTGGAGATAGGCGGCCACGGTGGAGCGCTCGGCTTCAGTGGCCGTGCGCCACCAGCCCAGCGTGGTTTCATTGTCATGCGTGCCCGTGTAGACGACGCAGTTTTCCACGAAGCGATGCGGCAGGTGCATGTGCGCACCGCGACTGCCAAAACCAAACTGCATCACGCGCATTCCCGGCAAACGAAAGTTGTCGCGCAGGGCTTC
>JAJZMO010000214.1 GCA_021798235.1 Acidobacteriota bacterium
GCCCACTTTCGAATTACAGATCGCGGTCGCCACGTCTTGGAGGAGAACCCCCAGCGTATCGACATCGATTACCTACTTCGATTCCCGGAATTCGTAAATTTTCGCGACCGGAATCGCACACCCGGGGAGCCCCCCTCTTCAAACGCAGCTGCCGCAGTTGACTCACTCAACGCCGAAACACCCGACGAGATCATCCGATCCACCATCAAGCAAATCGAAGGTGCTCTCACCAAAGAACTGCTGGATCGAATCCTCTCTGCCAGTCCCACCTTCTTTGAAGGCCTGATCGTCAATCTGCTTCTCGCAATGGGGTATGGTGGCTCTCGTGAAGATGCTGGTCAAATCGTGGGTCGAGCAGGTGATGGCGGAATTGATGGCGTGATAGACCAGGACTCTCTCGGCTTGGATCGCGTTTACATTCAGGCAAAACGATACGCACGCGAAAACCCTGTCAGCGAGCCAGAAATTAGAGCCTTCAGCGGTAGCTTGGGGGCTGCGAAGGCAAACAAGGGCATTTTCGTCACAACATCATCGTTCACCCAGCCCGCTCAATCGTTTGCTGAGCGGCACCCTTACCGAATCATTCTCATCGACGGTCAAACGCTCACGACCCTCATGATCCGCCACAATGTCGGCGTCCGAATAGAAGAAACACTCTACATCAAGCGCATCGATGAAGACTTCTTTGTGGATGAATAGCCCGCCCCCGGGACCTCCATCACACCTCGAATCCCAAGCACGCCTGCTAGCATCCATGTATCAGCTATGAGCGCAATGGATATCATCGGTATCGCCGTCGTCGCCCTCCACGGCATCGTTATTTTCTCCATCATCCTCTGGTTCGGCCTTGCCAAGCCTAAAACCTGGGCTGAATTCCGCCTCCGCTTCCGCTGCGCCTTCTTCCGCTGCCCCAAGAACACCACTATCGCCCGCTAACGCCGCTCCGCCTTACCGCACAGCAGCGAGCAACCCGCCCGCTCGCCGCACCATCCCTTCAATGTCATGAACGCCATGGAAGTCATCGGCGTACTCATCATTCTGGGGCACGCAGTCGGCCTCACCTTGGTGATCCTCTGGATGGGTCTGGACATGCCCGTAACCGTTGCCGATTTCCGTCTCCGCTTCCGGCAGCTCTTCTTCGGTCATCATCCCGGACCCGGCAAATTGCACTGAACTGCGGCCAATCCAGAGAGCAGCTCAACGAAGCAGGAAATGTCTGCGCGCCCTTTCCACCGCGCCCGGACTACCGCATCATCAGCAGATACGCCACCAGTGCCACGCCCCCCAACGCCAGCAGAAGCGCAATCGCCGTACCCATGCGCGATGGCCTGCCATCCATTGGTTGGCCGCTCCCTAAGCGGGCAACCAGTTTCCTGTGACGCAGCGTCGCGCTGATCTCCACAAAGATGCCCATCCCCACCAGCGCCACTCCTACCCACAGCGAAGGCCCGTTCGATCCCCTCGGAGCGGCAACACCGCCGTGATAATTCATCTGCAGCTCGCTCACAAACAGCCCAAAGCGCGCCACCACGAATCCAAAACCCATCAGCGCCAGCCCGGTCCGCAACCACGCCAGGTAGGTCCGCTCCGCGGCAAGCAATGTTCGGGGATCTACTTCCTGTGGCATCGCATTTCCCTTCGTCTTGTACGATCTTCCCACAGCGTCACCGCTGCGGGTATTCGACCCGCGCAAAAGCAAAGGCGCGGAACCCTGCCGCGCCTTTTCCCTGCTCCCAATCAACCGCTCTTTACGCCGGAACAGCCTCCGGCTCCTGCACTTTCTCCGCATCCATCACCGCGCCAATCGCATGAATCACCGCCGCTACGCGCACTGCCGCCAGCACCAGCTCCTCCGTCGCGCCCTTCTCGCGCAGCACCTTCTCGTGCGAATCCACGCACTTGCCGCAGCCATTGATCGCCGAAACCGCCAGCGACCACAGCTCAAAATCCACCGGCTCGACTCCATGCGTCCGCATGCCGTTCATGCGCAGCCGCGCCGGCATCGTCGCATATTTCTCGTTCGAGCTCAGGTGCTGGAACCGGTAGTAGATGTTGTTCATCCCCATCAGCGCCGCCGCCGTCTTCGCCGCCTCAATCGCCTGCTCCGGAATGTGCTTCCCGGCTTCCTTCAGCACCGCCGCCGTCAGCGCATCGTTGCGCACCGCCACCGCGCTCGCCACCACCGTACCCCAGAGCTGCTGCGCCGTCAGCTCGGTGTTCTGCCGCACCAGCGAGGAATAATTCAGCTTCAAATCCCTGGCATGGTTCGGCAACGCATCCACAATCGCATCCATCGACATCCGCCACTCCCTTTCTTCTCAATCCACAAACTTCGCGGCGCCCGCCTCGCAGTTTTGGCAAAGCGCGGGCGCCGCTCATGCCAGGCCCGGTTTGGCCCAGACCTTGCTCGCCCCCAAACGTTACACCGTCAGCGTCTCTTCGCCCTTCTGCCAGTTGCACGGGCAAAGCTCATCGGTCTGCAGCGCATCCAGCACCCGCAGCACTTCCTGCGGATTCCTCCCCACGCTCAGGTCCGTCACATACACAAAACGGATAATGCCCTCCGGATCCACGATGAACGTCGCGCGCTGCGCCACGCCCGCATTCACGTCCAGAATCCCCAGTTGCTCGCACAGATCGCGCTTCACATCGGCCAGCATCGGGAACGGCAGATCCTTCAGATCCTCGTGGTTGTTGCGCCACGCAAGGTGCACAAACTCCGAGTCGATGCTCCCGCCCAGCACCTGCGCGTCACGATCCGCAAACTCCTGGTTCAGCTTGCCGAACGCCGCAATCTCCGTCGGACACACAAACGTGAAATCCTTCGGCCAGAAGAAGTAAACCTTCCACTTGCCGGGATACGACTCGTCCGTGATCGTCTCAAATGCCTTGTTCTTGTCCGTGCTGACGGTCGCCGTCACGCTAAAGGAAGGAAATTTTTCGCCAACTGTAAGCATGTAGAGTGCTCTCCTCTTCAAATTCAGGTGAACTTGCTTGTGTTGCATCAGGATGTTCAGGTTGTCAGGAAAGTTCGCGCCGGCTTATCCTCGCTTGCGGCAGTCCGCGCAAACCCCCAGTACGTCCACGGCGTATCTCTCCGCCGCAAACCCTCCGGGCAACTCACCCGGCGGCATGCGGAGCTCAATCTGCCCGGCGTCTATGTCGGTAATCGACTTGCACACCCGGCAGACCAGATGATGATGTGGCTGCGGATTGGTCTCCACGCGCATGGAGCCATGGTGCAGGCTCACCTCGTGAAACAGATCGCTGTCCATGAAAAGGTGAATCGTCTTGTACACCGTCGCGAGCGATATCGAAGGAATCTCCCCCTTCACCCGCGCATACACTTCCTCCGGACTGGGATGCCCGGGCAGTGACGCCAGCGTCTCCCAGATCACGAACCTCTGGTGCGTGACCGTCAGACCCGCCTTTTCACAAATCAAGCGAAATTTCTCCGCTGCTTCCATCAGGATAATTTCTATCAGTAAATAATTATTATTGCCAACCGGCACTGAACCCCTCAGTGAGAAATTCCTGCCTGGCTTTCTAAAAGATGCTCGCCGCTCTCAGAAGGATGCAGCTTCTCTACCGCCGCATCGCCATCATTGGCCGCAGTGCTTCTTCCGGCTCCGGACGCACCCTGAAGTCCGCATGCGCCTCCGCAAACAGCACCGTCCCGTCCTGCCCCACCACATACGTCGCCGGAAGCGGCAACCGCCAGCTCTCCTCGCCGTTCACAAACGGAATATTCACCAGGATGCTCCGGTAATAGCTCCGCTGGTATTCCGGCACCGTGTACGCCAGCCCAAACTTCTCCGCCAGCGCGCACCCCTGATCCGTCAGCAGCGCATACGGAACCTTGTGGTGCCCCGCCGTAAAGTCGCTCTGCCGCTGCGTCTGCGGCGAAATCCCCACCACCAGCCCGCCCCATTCCCTCACCACCGGGTACAGGTCGCGCCACGCCTCCAGCTCCGTTACGCAATACGGGCACCACCGCCCGCGGAAGAACGAAATCACCAGCGGCCCCAGCGCCAGCAGATCCTCCGACCGCACCATCTTGCCTGACGAGTCCGGCAGCTCGAACTCCGGTATCTTTGCCCCCACCGGCAAAATCCGCTCCTCGATTCCCGTCGCGAAAAGCTCTTCCACCGCGCGGTCAATCACCGCCAGCCGCTCCGGCTGCACCAGTGTCCGAGTGTTTTCGGTGATCTGGTCAAGCTGGTCCTGAAGATGCGCCATGCTCCTTATCTTCTCAGATCGAGTCCCCCTCCTGTGTGCCCGAAATCACAGCACAAGCATTCCCCTACGCCTTCTATGCAATCACCCACGTCGTCACGCTCTCCGGCGCTGCCACCGCCCTCCAGGTCCCCTGCTTCACCCGCATCTCCTTGAGCTCCCCGTGGCTCTCCGTCGCTGAAGTCCGCGTCCCAGTCACGCGCGTCCCCGTCACGCCTTTCAGCGTCACCGGGAAACTCCGCTCCTGCATACCCCGGTTGATCGCCACCACAATCGTCTTGCCGCTCGCATCATCATGAAACGCTGACAGATCCACATCCTTATCCGGCATCGCCGTCGCCTCGATCCGGTGCGCCCCCGGCCGAATGAACCGCGCATACTGCCCAATCGTGAACAGCCGCTTGGTCAGCTCATACGTTCCATTCTTGGGATCGATCCCCAGCAGCGATCCCCTCGACTTCTCCGCAATCGACGCGCCCCACCACCACAACCACGCGCTCACCTGGTCCTCCACCACGTGCGTATGCAGCAGCCGCGCCCAGTACACCCCGTCCGTAATATTCGTGATGTTCTTCCCGTCCGCGCTCACTTCCGTCTCCCACACTCGCTTGCCCTGCTTCAGCGCCTGGTGGAAAACTCCTGTCCGCTTGCACAGCGGAACATACGGCGTGTAGTCGTCGGTATACGCATGCGCGGCCACAATATTTACCGCCTTCGCGCACGCCGGATCGTCCAGAATCGTATTGATCGACAAGTCCGTCCACCGCGCGTCTTCATTCACAATGATCTCCGCCGTCACGCCCCTCCGCTCAAAGGTCGGAATCAGCGCCGTCCGCAGAAACACCGCAAGTTGCTCCCCGCTCCAGATGCACGAAGGCCACGGCGCCAGAAAATCCGGCTCGTTCGCCGGCGAAATCGCATAAATCTCAATCCCGAAATGCTTCTTGTACCCCAGCACATACTCCGCCAGATAATCCGCGTACGCCTGGTACATGTCATTCCGCAGCTGTCCCCCGCGATTGACCATCCTTGTCGTCTTCATCCACGCCGGCGGCGACCACGCCGTCGAGAAAAACCTCCCGCAGCCGCGCTTCTTCGCCTCGCCCATCAGCCAGATCTGGTCCTCGTCGCCGCTCCAGTTCCACTTGCCCTGCTCCGGCTCAATCGACTCGCCCGACTCGTTGAACGGTCCCTTCGGCATCCCGCCGTCCTGAATAATGTTCCGCAATATCGAGAAGCCCATCCCCTTCGTCTCATCGAACATCAGCTCCAGCAGGTACTCGCGCTTTTCCGCCGGCATCATCCGCCAGAACGCAGCCTGGTGAAATGCCTCTGAGAATCCAAACCCGTCCATCTGCTGGTGCCGCACCGTCGCATCCACCGTCGCCCCCGGCTCCTGCGCCAGCAGCCTGGGAGCTCCCGCCGCCGCACCTGCCGCCACCGCCGCCCCGCGCACAAAATCCCGCCGATTCATCTTCATCTCCACACCCTCCTCTGCCATGCCGGCTACGGTCCCGCGCCAGGAAAAACTTGCCTAGTAAATCAATTTATCCGGAACACGCAGACCATTCTTAAACGATTTTTGCCATTCCTGTCCACTCCACCTCGAATCCCCTCCTGTTTTCATGCATCTCTCATCTCTAGAAGTGCCGTATCTCCCACCCCCTCGCGCTAAACTCATAGATGAGGATCCTCATGCCGGATACACATCGCAGAAAGACCGTTTCGGTCAACATAGGCAAGGTTCGCGTCGGTTCTGACGCTCCCGTCGTCGTCCAGTCCATGACCAACACAGACACCGCCGACGTCCAGTCCACCATCCAGCAGGTCGCCGCGCTTGCCGCCGCCGGATCGGAGCTCGTCCGCGTCACCGTCAACAACGACGCCGCCGCCAAAGCCGTCCCTGCCATCGTCGAAGGCCTCCACAAACTCGGCATCGACGTCCCCATCATTGGCGACTTCCATTACAACGGCCACCAGCTCCTCAAGAAATATCCCGACTGCGCCCAGGCCCTCGCCAAGTACCGCATCAACCCCGGCAACGTCTCCATCGGCCGCAAAGACGACGACAACTTCCGCACCATGGTCGAGTGCGCCGTCGAGAATGACAAGCCCGTCCGCATCGGCGTCAACTGGGGCTCGCTCGATCAGGCCCTCCTCACCCGCCTCATGGACGAAAACTCCCGCCTCGCCGAGCCGCTCCCCGCCCGCTCCGTCATGCTCGAAGCCATGTGCCGCAGCGCCCTCGACTCCGCCGCCGCCGCCGAAAAATACGGCCTCGGCCATGACAAGATCATCCTCAGCGCCAAGGTCTCGGGCGTCCTCGATCTCATCGACGTCTACAAGATGCTCGCCGCCCGCTGCGACTACCCCCTCCACCTCGGCCTCACCGAAGCCGGAATGGGCATGAAAGGCATCGTCGCCTCCACCGCAGGCCTCGCGCCCTTGCTCCTCGACGGCATTGGAGACACCATCCGCGTCTCCCTCACGCCCAAGCCCAACGGCGACCGCGCCGAAGAAGTCCACACCGGCCAGCAGATTCTCCAGTCCCTCGGCATCCGCAGCTTCACCCCGCAGGTCACCGCCTGCCCCGGCTGCGGCCGCACTACCAGCACCTTCTTCCAGGAGCTCGCCCAGCAGATCCAGGACTACCTCCGCGAATCCATGCCCGTCTGGCGCCAGACCTACCCCGGCGTCGAAGAACTCAAGCTCGCCGTCATGGGCTGCGTCGTCAACGGCCCCGGCGAATCCAAGCACGCCAACATCGGCATCTCGCTCCCCGGCACCT
>JAJZMO010000190.1 GCA_021798235.1 Acidobacteriota bacterium
GCCTCATACCTGCTGGCATCTTCTACCGTAGCAGCAGCCAAGGCTCTACTCAACTAAAAAGTGCGCAAAATCTGTGTATTTCCGTTACCGAACGATGTACCCCCACATGCTTACTTAGACAAGAGACAACAGCAAAAGGTTCCCAGATTTTCAAGAAAAAGTTGGCGAAATTTTGTTTAGATTCGCAGAAGATTTGTCTTCCTTGTCCCCGGGTTGTGGTTGTGTCTTCATCAAGATCAATGCACTGGCCAATCTTTTTCGATTCAGCACGGATCGCCTCGGTGCCGTTTGCGCCACTGTGCAGGCTGCACACTGCCACGATGTTCCTGCACACGGTGGCGCATTGGATTCTTTTCGCGAGAGTTGATACACTGACCTCAATCCAACCTTGTGGGCCTGTGGCGCAGCTGGGAGCGCGCTTCCATGGCATGGAAGAGGTCGTCGGTTCGATCCCGACCAGGTCCACCAATTACAGCAACAAGTTAGCGTATTCCCCAAAAGACGAGCGGTTTGTTGACTCTATATTGCAAGATTCGACGGCATTTTCCTTGATCCCTCCCGAGTCCCTCGGCCTAACTGACATTTTGTATCCGCGCGATTGTTTCTGTCGCGTAGCGATCTCCACGGTCGAAGCGATGCCGGATGGGACAGGCTTGCGCAAAGCTAGTGGCTGAATACCATCAAAAATAGATCAAACATCCGCGAGAGATACCCCTCCGTGGGGTTTAAGTCCCGCTCCAGGCCGCCCGATAAGTCCGTGAGCCTGTTTGGCTTTTTCCGAGCAGGCCAACTCTGCGGCTCTTGGTCTTGCCGACGCATCCAAATGAGCCTTCCTGCTCAGCTATTTCTGCCTGACCCTGCAAAAATCAGAACGTGGAGTTGAGTGATCTTCACTCTTCCTCCTGACCGTCTCGCTCTGCGAGTGCGGTTTTATTTGCGCATCCAAGACTCCGTCCTTGCGGGACAGATTGTCCATGGGCGTCACAATGCGCCCCACCGGCGTATGGGTTTCACGCACCGCAAGCAGCCAGGGAGATGCCCAGAACCAACGGAAACACGCTGCGAATTGAAGCTGCCGCAAAGGCTTGGCGGCTTCTAATTGCAGACCGACCCAGGGAAACGATTGGAGGAACACTATGCCGCTTACCACTGTCGTCATCACACTGATCGCAGCAGGACTACTACTATGGCTGGTCAACCGGTACATCCCCATGCAGGCACAAGTTAAGTCCATCTTGAATGGCATGGTTGTTCTTGTTTTGGTTTTGTGGATCGCCAGTCTCTATGGAGTCTTTCAACATCTGCCGCAATTTCGCGTTGGGCGTTGACGCACCTCAGCCCTGGCAGCAGAAGCGGGCAGGACACTGAACCCAAGGCATTAACGCAAGACAACCGTTCCAGCCTCCAGGAGGTCTCGTGAAACACGCTCTATTGTTCGCAATCGGAAGTTCCCTCAGCTTGAGTGCCGTGGCTCAATCCAGCCCACAAGCTCCGGTCAATCCAGCCTCCACCAGCCCAGCAGCGGTTTTTACCGCCAACATGACCAGCCGTACAGTGGAAGCCATCAACTATCAACACCGCAGCGGAGCCATTGAGGTGCAGCTTGCCGGCACAGATTTGATGCCTTCGGCGGGCGGCAAGGCCAAGGTGCGCAGCAAGAGCGGCACCATGGAAGTTGAAGCGGAGTTCGTCAACCTGAAAAGTCCGACAACTTTTGGCGGCGAATATCTCACTTACATTTTGTGGGCGATTTCCCCAGATGGCCGCTCTGTCAACCTGGGCGAGGTGCTGACAGGCAGCAACGAGCGCAGCAAGCTGACCGCCACCACCAATCTTCCGGCCTTCGCACTGATCGTCACCGCAGAACCATATTTTGCCGTCCGTCAGCCGAGCGATGTCGTGGTGCTTGAAAACATTATCCGGCCCGACACCAAGGGAACGTCCGAAATTGTACATGCGAAATATGAGCTGATGGCACGAGGCAGCTACATTCCCACTGGGTACAAGTTTGACCCCGTGGTGCTCAATGCCAAGTTGCCGCTGGAGTTTCTGGAGGCGCGCAATGCCCTGCGCATCGCACGGTCTGAAGGGGCTGAGCAATACGCCAGTGACAGCTATCAACATGCTGCCCAACTGATGAAAACAGCCGATGGATACGCCACCAGCGGTCACTCCGAAAAGCAGCAACTGATCGCGACGTCACGCGATACGGTGCAGGCCGCAGAAGATGCACGCGAGATTTCGATAAAAACCATTGCAGAAGACCGCGCGGCGCACGAGCGCACCGCCGCTGCTGAGGCGCTGGCGCAATCGCAAAAGCAGACCCGTTCTGCAACCCTGCAAAATGAACAGGCCCAATCTGCCATGGCCCGGGCACAGACGGATCTGGCGGCCAATCAAGCAGCCTCGGCAGTGGAGATCACCGCAGCGCAGGCTGACGCCAACCAATCCCGGCAAATTGCCCGGCAGGCACAACAGGGCGAGCACAAGGCAGATAGCGACAAGATGGCTCTGCGCACACAGTTGTCTGAACAGTTGAGCCAAGTGCTGACAACGCGCGATAGTGCACGCGGAATCATCGTCAGCATGCCCGATGTATTGTTCAATTCTGACGAGTCCATCTTGAAGCCGGACGCCAGGGAGAAGCTGGCAAAGGTTGCCGGGATTCTGATCGCATACCCCAGCCTGAATATCGAGGTGGGCGGCTACACGGACAATACCGGCGGCGATGCGATGAATCAGAAACTGTCAGAGAATCGCGCGGATGCTGTACGCGACTTTCTGCTGCAAGAGGGTGTGGCCGCCGACTCCGTGACGGCGAAGGGATTCGGCAGCAGTCTTCCCATTGCCTCCAATGAGAACCCCGCTGGCCGACAAGAGAACCGTCGCGTGGAACTGGTTGTATCGGGCGCGGCCATCGGAAGCCCCGGCGATACGACCACCGGAAGTCTGCGCTAGGTGCGGTTTTGCCGGGTGGCCCTACAAGCTAACGGCAGGCTTGCATGGACCGCCCGGCCTGCGGCGGATGCGTAACGGCATCCCAGCCCTATACGCGGGTGTGGCCTTCCGGCTGCATTGACAGCGCCAACCCATCGGCCCCACTCCGACCCAAGCAGGGTTTGAGTGGGGCGCGTGCGTCCAGGTCCACGCTCTGCTTCTAGGTCCACTCGGGGAAGAGCGAGCGATGCAGATTGAGAGCGGCGATCTTGCGCATGTCGTCTGCGTCCAAAGCAAAGTCAAAGATGTTCAAATTTTCGCGGCGATGTTGTGGGTTCGACGAACGCGGGATGGCGACGACTCCCCGCTGAAAGTGCCAGCGCAGCACGGTCTGCGCGACGGTTTTGTGATGCTTGCTGCCGATCTGCGCCAGCACAGGATTGGTAAACAGACCGTTGCGGCCTTCAGCAAAGGGTGCCCACGCCTCCATTTGCACACCGGCAGCGCGCAGGGATTCCAGCTCAGCCGTCTCCTGAAAAAACGGATGCGTCTCCACCTGATTGATAGCTGGCTTCGTCTTTGCAGCAGCGGTGAGGCTGGCGAGTTGTGCCGGATCAAAATTGCTGATGCCGATGGCGCGGATTTTTCCGGCGGCGTTCAACTCTTCCATGGCCCGCCATGAGCCGTTCACGTCCCCGCGCGGACGGTGGATGAGATAGAGATCGAGATATTCAAGCTGGAGTTTGTCGAGTGTGGTTTGAAAGGCCCGCTTGGCTGGCTCGTAGCCGGAGTCATCGACCCAAATCTTCGAGGTGACAAAGAGAGACTTGCGGTCGATACCGCTCTTGCGGATGCCCGCGCCGACGGCCTCCTCATTCTCATACACCTTGGCGGTGTCGATGAGCCGGTAGCCCGCAGCGATGGCGTCGGCAACGCTTTCCGTACACAGATCGCCACGCAGGCTGTAGGTTCCGAAGCCGAGCCTCGGCATTCGGACGCCGTTGTTCAACCGCACGGAAGGGATGGAAACCTTGCCGTGAGCGGAACCGAGGCCGATGCGCTCGAAGGCCGCCGCCGCCGTAAGCAGCGCGCCTCCTTGGAGTATTTTGCGACGGCTGATTGCGCCTGCCTGTTTGTCCGTGTCCATGTTTTTCATCATTGGTTCCACCTTCATTCGGTTCTGTAGATATGCCCCACGGGCTAACAGACCCATAGTACAGAGGCTCACTCTTTTCGTCACATGGCGATTCCGACTTCTCGCACGGCGAACCAATTGCGGATCCACCGGGGTCAACCAACCGTGCTCGGCGCTTTGTCAAGCAGTAACGTCATGAGCCAAAAGCTACTTGGCAAACCATACGGAGCAAGATCCATGGATTGCATTTTTTTTAGCGAGCCTGCTAACCTTTAGGCATCGAAACAGTCCAACAAAAAGGCAAGTTTACCAATTTGGGTCAGAATCACTTTCATCGATTGTTGATCAACTTTGGTCAAAATAGGGACTACAATCACTGCACGATCCGATTCTGAATATGCGTTGGTAGAGTTCAATGCTTCTTTGAGGTCATCCGTCTGTGACGTCTACAAAACTTTCGTGTGCATGGAAAAATCCTGATTCCGGGCGAGGCTATCGCACAGGGATCTCTCTGCATAGCCACACGCAATGTTCGAAAGAAAAGCTGCATTTTGTCCCAGCCTTCGCGCGACGCTGGTTTCTGTTGCAGCGCGCCATGGATCGCTTGTGCCGAAATTCGGCCATTCCCGTGGACTTCTCCCGCGCCTATTGGACGCCCCCTTTGACCCCAAAACAGGTCTTTGATTCTGAGCGCGACCAAATTGAAAACGTGCTGGGACTGTCGAGTTTGGTTTCCCTCACCGATCACGATTCCATGGAAGCGCCCAGTCGGCTGCGGCAATCTCAGGAAACGGCGGAAGTCCCCTTGTCCTTTGAGTGGAGCGTCCCCTACGGCGAAACGGTCTTCCATATTGGCATTCACAATTTACCCAGCCAAACTGCCCATGCGATTGTGGCGGAGTTGGAAGCCTTCACGCAAAAGTCTTCGCAGCACACGATTACCGAACTGCTTGCGGGGCTGCATGCACTGCCAGAGGTGTTGATTATTTTCAATCACCCCCTGTGGAACATGTATGGCTTTGCCGCTGAAAAACAGGCGCAGCATCTGGATACGTTCCTCAGCCAAAATATCCAATTTATCCACGCACTGGAACTGAATGGAATGCGGCGGCGCGAAGAAAATAAAAAAGTCGTTCCGCTGGCAGACCGTTGGCGGCTCCCGTTGATTTCTGGCGGGGATCGCCATGCGTGTGAGCCAAATGCCAATGTCAATCTGAGCAATGCACAGAGCTTTGCCGAGTTTGTGCATGAGATTCGCAACGAGCAACGCAGCCACGTGCATTTTCTGCCGCAATACACTGAGCCAATGTGTGTGCGCGTGGTTCGCTCCGTGCTGGATACGATTCGCTATTATCCGGAACATCCCGTCGGCTCTCGATCCTGGGATGATCGTGTCTTCCATCCAGCAGGCGCGGGAGAAAGCTATCTGCCGCTCTCCTCACTCTGGAAGGCTCCGCCGGGATATATGCAACACGCCTTTTCCTGTTTCCGCCTGGCAGAGCATACGAGTGTGCAATGGGCGTTGAAGCGCGTCTACTCGGATCCAATTGAGGCGTACGTGTTTTCGGATACGGTCTCCGGGGCTACTCTTTGAAAGCAAGCGTTGTGAGAGTCGCGTTTTTCCCGGACGGATACCACGAAATTGATGGCGTAGCCATCTTCGCCCGGCACTTCGAAGCCTACGCCAAAGAACGCAACATCCCCTTTCTTATGGTTCACGCCGGAACGCGGGATGCAATTGTGCGCGATGGTTCAACAACACGCGTGGAGCTGCGACGTGGGCCGATGCAATTTCCGCTGGACAAGGCGCATCGCTTTGACTTGCTGCTCGCGCGACACTATCGAAACGTAGCGGATCTATTGCAAGAGTTTTCTCCACAAATCATCCAGATTACCGGGCCAAGTGACACAGGCATCCTGGGCACTTTGCTGGCGCGTCGGCACAAGGTGCCGCTAGCTGCATTCTGGCAAACCAATCTGCCCCAATACGCTGGCCTGCGTACGGCGCAGGCTCTGGCATCACTGCCTCCATCTCTGTCGCACGGGCTGGCGCGAGTTGCAGAACGATGCAGTGCTGCCATCGCCACCCGCTTCTACAAGATTCCCGACATGGTCTTCGCACCCAACCCGGAAATCCTTGCCATGCTGGAGGCCGCGATCGGCAAACCCTGCCTCCCCATGGATCACGGAGTGGATATTGAAAAATTTTCTCCAAAATATCGAGATCGCCAGGATGACCGATTCACGATCGGCTATGTGGGTCGTTTGAGCGCAGAAAAAAACATTCGTTGGCTCGCCATACTGGAGCAGCGATTATTGCAGGCAGGCCATCGAAATTTTCGCATCGTGGTTGTGGGGCAAGGCGCAGAGGCTGCCTGGTTGCAGGCCAACATGCAGCACGTGGAGCTCTGCGGGGTGCTTACCGGCAAGGATTTATCGCGCGCGTATGCCAATATGGATGTATTGGCATTTCCCTCGGAGACGGACACCTTCGGACTGGTTGTACTGGAAGCACTCGCATCCGGTGTGCCTGCGGTGGTAACGGCAGAAGGCGGGCCAAAGTTCACCGTGCAACACGGAATCACAGGGTACGTCACGAAGAACGTGGAGGAGTTTTCCATCGCCGTGGCTACTCTAATCTCGCAACCCGCACTTCAAAGGTCCATGCAGGAGTCTGCTCGTCAATATGCACGGACGCACTCTTGGGAGTATGTTTTTGAGAGTGTATACAACGCATACCGTGGAATACCGTAGCGTTGGCTCTAGTCGCATAAATTTTCATTCCTAAGGTTTTCGCATTGATTCTCCGGCATTTTAGATTTTTACGAATTGCAGTTTTTCTTGGGTGCATATT
>JAJZMO010000067.1 GCA_021798235.1 Acidobacteriota bacterium
GTTCATCCGGCGCGGCGGTGACCGTGTTGACATGTTCCTGCACGTTGCGTCCAAAGATCAGGCAGAGTTGCGTGATCTTTTCCTGCAAGGACTGGATGCGGGCGCGCGTGGCGTCGTCCTTGTCCACTCCAGCCAGGCGATATTCAAGCAGCGTGCGCTGGAGGTAGTAGCGCGTGGCCGGATCGGCGTGCGTGGTGTCGATGGCGGACAAGGCGCGGTAGACCGGCTGGTTGAGCGAGAGGGCCACGCTGGCCTCGGTAATGGTTTGCACCAGCGACTCGGCGGCGTCGCGCATCTCCTTGTGCGGAGAGACGGAGTAGAGCAGGCCAGTCTCCGAGCTGGCCAGGTTCAACTCCGCCAGGGCGCGGTCGTAGGGAACGAGGGTGTTCTCGACGGTGGGCGCGTCGCCATGAGCAAGCAATGCGGCGATCGCAGCGCGCTGGGCATCCAAGTGGAGTTGGACCCAGGCCTGCAATTGTGCCGGAGTTTGCAGGTTGGCCCAGGCATGCAAGGGATCGACGGCGGTTGCGTTGGCTGTGGGCTGCGCGGGTACGGCGGCAGCGGGTTGGGCAGCTCCGGCGAGCGAACCGGGCACAACCACGGCCATGCCTAGCCAGGCGGTCCGGCGAAAGAGAGGAGCGAGCATCAGTCGTATCTCCTTGATGCAACAAGCGTTGCGCGTCCAGCACGCCAAAATCTACCGGCGCGGGAAGGCTCAGGATACCACTGCGAAGGCGGACGTGTCGGCGGATGCAGGCGGATGGAAGCGTGCAAGGGGAGGCGAGACGAGGCACGCGGGAGGGCCAGAACTGACATGCCTACAGAAATTTCTTTTTGATTTGCACTGAAATGGGTGCAATGTGCGCAAAATCTCCGATATTCTAGAAAATTCATACAGAAGTGGTTGCATTGGTAAGAAGTGCCAGAGTACGATCCGCAATTGCGGCAAAGAGACAAAACGACATCCATGAAAATTGCAAGTTCCACCCCGTATACCATGCAGTATCTGCAAGCCCGCTTGAGCCGGGTTTGCGTAGCCATTATCGGAGACACCGCGCAGGATATGATCGACCGCGCCTCCGAGGCCGTGCGCGAGAACACGTTTTTGGAGTTTCGGCTGGATTATCTGGATAAGCCGCTGCTGGCGCTGCCGAAGCTGAAACAGTTCCTGCACGATCACCGCGAGGCAACGGCCATCGCCACCTGTCGCCGCGCGGCCAATGGAGGTAAGTTCAAGGGAACGATCGCATCCGAGTTGGAGGTGTTGACCAAAGCCACGGCAGCGGGCTGCCAGATCGTGGATTTGGAGTTGCAAACGGCGGAGTCGATCAAGGCCGCAGGCGTCAAGAAGTTCCGCGAGTGTGGTGCGGCGCTGCTGATCTCCTATCACGACTTTAGCGCGACCAAGGATCTGGAAAGCATCTATGACCGGATCCGGCCCTTTGCGCCAGAGATCATCAAGATCGTGCCGACGGCCAAGTGTCTGGCCGACAACGTGACGATCATGCGCTTTTTGGAAGAGAAGCGGGATGAGGCGCGCGTGGTGGGTATTTGCATGGGCGACTTCGGCATCATCAGCCGTGTGTTGGGCGTGCGCGCGGGCAGTTTGTTTACCTTTGGCGCGGCGACGGTGGGCGAGGAGACCGGGCCGGGACAGATCGCGGCACGAACGCTGCTGGAAACCTATCGACTGGATCAGGTGGAGGCGGGCACGCGCGTCTATGGCGTGGCGGGCAATCCCATTCGACACTCGCTATCGCCCATCATGATGAATACGGCCTTCCGCCGCGAGACGGTCAATGCCGTGTTTCTGGCGCTGCAGACGAACAAGATTAAAGATTTAATGCTGCTGGTCCACAAGGTGCCCGTGCATGGGCTGGCGGTAACGATGCCGCTGAAGCAGGAGATCATGGAGTACTTGGATCGCACGGATGCACTGAGCGAAAAGATCGGGGCCTGCAACACCGTGGTGCGCTCGCAGGATGGCAAGCTGATCGGCTTCAACACGGATGTACAGGGAGTCGTGCGTCCGCTGGAGCAGCGGATGCCGCTGCGCAAGGCCAAGGTGCTGGTGCTGGGTGCGGGCGGCGCGGCGCGGGCGGCGGTCTTTGGACTCTGCGACAAGGGCGCAGAGGTGACCATTCTGAATCGGACGCCGCAGACGGCGCAAAAGCTGGCACGCGAGGCGGGCGCCAAGACGATCCGTCGGGATCAGGTGGCCAAGACCAGCTTTGACATCATTGTGAATGCCACCTCCGTGGGCATGACGGGCAACAAGCAGCCGACGATTTTGGAGGAAAAGGAATTGAATGCGCGGCTGGTGTTTGATTTGGTGTACAACCCGGTGGAGACACCGCTGCTGCAAATGGCGCGCAAGAAAGGCATCCCCGTGATTCCGGGCGTGGAGATGTTTGTGCAGCAAGGGGCGGAACAATTCCAATTGTGGACGGGCAAACCGGCACCGCGGGAGGAGATGTGGCGCGTGGTGACACACGCACTCCGCCAGCAACAGGCAGAGGCAGCCAAGTAGGCCGAAACAGAGGGCCACACGCAACACAAAAAGAGAGCGGGAAGAGGTTCTGAATGATGCGCAAGATTCTTCGGTTCAGCGGACGCATGCTTCCTTATGTTGGATGGCTGGCACCCGTGGTCGGCAAGGCGCTTGAGGGAAACATGCAGGGACTTCCGGTGGCGATTCGGGACCTCAAGCAGCACCTGCACAACCTGAACACCTCACAACAGGAGGTGGCACCCGCACTGGCCGTGCAGATGCACCGGCTGAATTTGTTGGAGCAGAAATGCGGGACGATTCAGCATGCCATTGAAGATTTACAGCACGAGCAGGCGGAGTTGACGCAGCAGGTGCATCGGCTGACGCTGTGGGTGCAGGGCGCAGTGCTGGCCGGAGTGACGGGGCTGCTGGTGTTGCTCTATCTGGTGGAGCGCCAGGTGCGGCACTGCGGGCTTTCGTTGTAGTTGGATCCGCCGGAACCGGCAAGCACGACGCGATGTCCACGATCGCCCAGAGCCGCATATAGTTGTTGCCACGGGCATTTACACGGTATTCACATCCACCCGCATCCATCGCCCCCTTCTCATTTCCCTATTGCCAATCCTTCGCATCAGGGGCTACTATTCAGGGCAACGCACGGCACAGCCTTTTTAAAGGGCGCGCTAGTACGAAAACGCGAGCAGTAAAGCACTGTTTGTCATTTGAAATGCATTTGCCTGATCGGCCATTCTTACCAGTGTATTGGAGTGAGATTGTATGGCGTGGTATGCCTATTGCATTGCAGAAAAGCGGGCCTTCCCTGAGGTTGACCATCATCGGAAACCAATTCCCCTACAACAAATGACGGGTGTCTACGGACGACCTGTATACCTATATCCAGCCAGCGATTTTGCCCTGATTGTGAGTGAACATGAGGGTGAGCTGCACCCCAAGGCCGCCGTCGAGCACGCGCGCGTGATCAGCGGCTGCTTCCAAATGGCAACGGTGTTGCCCTTCCGTTTTGGAACGATCTTTGCCGACGATGCGGCGATGCGGCGTTCCGTGCGCAGCAACCAGCGGCAGTTTACCGCCAACGTGGAACGGCTGCGTGGCAAGGCCGAGATGCACCTGAAAGTGGTGCTGAACGACGTTTGCCCGGAGACGCCTAAGTACGCGGACACCGCCTGCGCGGGGCGGGAGTATTTGACCCGGCTGCGCGAAACGGCCTGCGTGAAGCGGGATCGGCAATCAGTAGCGCGCTCCATCTGTATGCAGATGCACCGCATGTTTGCCCCGTTGGAGGAGGAGATCACCTGTCGCCGCAATGAGGCGGGCCGGATGCAGCTCGACATTGCGCACTTGATCGATCACCGCAGCGTGGAGCGATACCAAAACAAATACTCCAGCGCCAGCCAGGCGTTGCATGAGTGCAGTTTGGCACTGGCCGGACCGCTGGCTCCGTATCACTTTGTGCAAAGCACCGTGCGCACATCCACTGCTGCACACCCCGCCCACGCCTAACCCCACCTTTGCGGGAACAGGAGGTGCCGTTCGACCTTTCCTCTTGTTCCCGCAAGCAAAGAACCTGGGCGCTCTGGTTAAATGTAGGCAATGCGCAACCCTGTTGAGAGTGCAGCCAACGCGGCTGTCGAAGAGCCACGATTGGACGTGTTGGTCATTGGCGCCGGGCCAACCGGCATGGCCTGCGCCATCGACGCACAGAATGCGGGCCTGCGCGTGGTGCTGGTGGACAAGGGTTGCCTGTGCAACTCGCTGTTTCACTACCCGTCGCACATGACGTTTTTCACCACGCCGGAGCTGCTGGAGATTGGCAACATTCCCTTCAGCAGTCCCAACCAAAAACCCAATCGCACAGAAGCGCTCGAATACTACCGCAAGGTGGCCGAACACTATCGGCTGGATGTGCGTCCCTATCAGCGGGTGGAGCGCGTTACGGGCAGCGATGGCGCTTTTTTCGTACACGCCACGGATGCGCTGGGTCGCGCGCATACCTATGCTGCACGCAAGCTGATCGTGTCCACCGGCTATTACGATCTGCCGAATTATTTGAACATTCCCGGCGAGGATCTGCCCAAGGTGACGCACTACTACGGCGACCCCCATCCCTACTTCAACCAGGATGTGCTGGTCATTGGCGGCAAGAACTCTGCGGCGATCGCTGCGCTGGAGCTTTGGCGCCATGGCGCGCGCGTCACGCTGGTGCATCGCGGGTCTTCCCTGCATCGGCATGTCAAGTATTGGATTCTTCCCGACATTGAAAACCGCATCCGCAAGGGCGAGATTACGGGCTATTTTGATGCGAATGTTGTCGAGATCGCCGCAGACTTCGTGCGCATCACCACGCCGCAGGGGGAGCAAACGCTGGCGAATGATTTCGTCTTTGCGCTGACTGGCTATCACCCGGACTTTACATTTCTGGAGTCGCTCGGGGTGCGTTTGGAGGGAGCGGACCGCACGCCAGTCTGCAACCCAAAGACGCTGGAGAGCAATGTGCCCGGCATTTATTTGGCCGGAGTGATTGTGGCCGGAAAGCGCACGCACGAAATCTTTATTGAGAATGGCCGCTTTCACGGAGCACAGATCGCAGCCAGCCTGCGCGCGCAATAGGAATTGCACCTGCAGCCGCTGGTCGGCTCCACTACAATCGATGCAACCTGCTCTTGTGGCAGATTGCCTGTATGCCGCGTCTGGTACCCAACACGATCCGGGGTCAGCTCATTGCCGGCACCATGTTGCTGCAATGTCTGCTGGTGGTCATATTTGCCGCATACATTTATCAGCAGCAAAGCGCGCAAGTGCGCGAGCGTACCGAGCAGCGGCTGATCTATCAGGTTCACGTACTCTCTGATGCCGCAGCCGAAGAGCTGGCCGACCGGCACATGATGACGTTGGAATCGATTCTGGCCGCGCTGCCCTCCTCCCCGACCATTCGCGCGGCGCGCATTACGGACCTGAACGGCAACGTGCTGGCTTACGGCGGGCGCAATGGCCCGAGGATTGGATACGTGCAGCTCAATCCGCTGGAGCAAGCCGCAATAGCGAAAACAACCGATGCGCCCCACATTTTTTTGGGCCTCCACCACACTCCGGAGGTGGTCGCTCCCATCTGGGTGGATGGCTCGCCAGCGGCGCTGGCTTGGATCCTGC
Source organism: Acidobacteriota bacterium (assembly GCA_021798235.1). Next base: position 5,660 of record JAJZMO010000067.1, read on the forward strand.
CCGACATGACCGACGATGAGCGCGCGTTGAGCAGCCTGCTGAGTTCTTCACTACTCTTCGGGTTGCTGGCGCTGGCAGCAAACGCCACCATCTCACTGGTGCTGGCGCAATCCATCACGCATCCACTGAACGCGCTCTTGCGTGCCACGCGCACGCTGATCCGCAATCCGGAGGGCAAGGGCAATTTTCCCTTGCGCACCAACGCCAGCAATGAGGCCGGGGTGTTGACGCATGCCTTCAACTCCATGGTGACCGCATTGCATGAACAGCGTGCTGGATTGAATGACACCCTGGCGCTGCTCGACTCCATGCTGGCCAATGCGCCCATCGGCTTTGCGTTTTTTGACCGCGGGCTGCGCTGCGTGCGCATCAATCAATTTATGGCGGACAGAAATCGATTGACGGTCCAGGAGCATTTGGGACGGCCCATGCTGGAACTGTTCGCAATGGAAGAAGGCCGCCGCTTGGTGGGCATTGTCGAACATGTCTTCTCAACCGGGGAGCCGGTGCATAACGTGGAACTGCACGACGCGGCGGAGGGAGATCCCAAGGAGTGGCGAACGCTGCTGCTGAATTTCTATCCCGTACACACCAGCACCGAGCGCATTCGCTGGGTGGGCGCGGTGGCCGTGGATACCACACAGCACAAAAAGTCGGAGGAGGCGCTGCGCCGATCCGAAAAGCTGGCCGCAACGGGCCGCCTGGCCGCCTCCATTGCGCACGAGATCAACAATCCGCTGGAGGCGGTGACGAATCTGCTCTATCTGCTGCACGAACATTCTTCTCTGGACGCCGAGGCGCTGCAATATGCAGAGATGGCACAGCACGAACTGGCGCGCGTCTCCCAGATCACACAGCAGACGTTGCGTTTTTATCGGCAATCCACGCAGCCCGCAGCCACACGCATCCGTGAGGTGCTGGATTCCGTGCTCACGCTCTATCGCGGGCGTGTGCATGCAGCGCAGATTGAAGTGGTGCGCGACTACGATGAAAAGGCGGAGCTGCATTCCTTTGGCGGTGAATTGCGCCAGCTCTTTGCCAATCTCGTCGGCAATGCGTTGGACGCGATGCCCCACGGTGGCACGCTCACACTGCGCGTGCGTCGCGGCAAGGATTGGAGCGGATCCGGCCAGACCGGCGTGCGTGTGGTCATCGCCGATACGGGCAGTGGCATGACCCCAGCCGTGCGACAGCGCATCTTTGAGCCGTTTTACACCACCAAGGAAGCCAC
>JAJZMO010000033.1 GCA_021798235.1 Acidobacteriota bacterium
ACGAAGGATAGCCGCACCCAGAGTTCCACTGCACCATAAAGAGGCCGCAGCCAGCCATGAAGGCGATCCGCATCCAACACACCGGCGCGCCGGACGTGATGAAACTGGTGGACACGGACAAGCCCGTACCCGGTCCCGGCGAAGCGCTAGTGCGCGTCAAGGCGGCGGGCATCAACTACATCGACATTTATTACCGCATGGGCTGGTACCCAGCGGAGTTGCCGCTCACCCTGGGAGCAGAGGGCGCAGGCATCATTGAAGCGATCGGCCCAGGTCTGCAAGGCTTTCGCGTCGGCGACCGCGTGGCTTGGTGCATGTATCTGGGCGCGTATGCGGAGTATGCTGCCGTTCCTGAGCGCCACCTGGTTCATATTCCGCAGGGGTTGGATTTTGAATCCGCCGCGGGCGCGCTGCTGCAAGGCATGACGGCGCACTACCTGACGCGCTCCACCTATCCTTTGCACGCAGGGGAAACCGCTTTGGTCCACGCAGCCGCTGGCGGCGTCGGCCTGCTGTTGACGCAGATGGCCGCACAGCTTGGCGCTCGCGTCATCGCCACCGTCTCCACAGAGGACAAGGCCATCCTGGCGCGTGAAGCTGGCGCGCACGAAGTAATTTTTTACGAGCAGCAGGACTTTGCTGCGGAAGTGAAGCGCTTGACCGACGGACGTGGTGTGGATGTTGTTTACGACGCCGTGGGCCGTGCGACCTTTGAAAAATCATTGGCCAGCCTGCGCCCGCGCGGACTGCTCGTGATTTACGGAGCCGCCAGCGGCCCTGCGCCTGCCGTGGAGCCATCGCAGCTTGCCCTCGGCGGTTCTTTATTTCTCACCCGCCCCAATCTGGCGCACTACACGCTGACCCGTCAGGAATTGGACTGGCGCGCGGGCGATGTTTACACCGCCGTTCAGCAGGGCAAATTGCATCTGCGCCTGGAGCGCCATTATCCCTTGGCTGACGCCGCCCACGCCCACAGAGAATTGGAAGCGCGGCGCACCACCGGCAAGGGCCTCCTGATTCCATGATCGACGCCTGTCAGATTTCCCCCAAAGAAATTCGGGTTCAGTGTGGTTTTGAAGGGGATGGGCTTCAGCCCATCCATTCCATGCAGCAAAATCAACGCGACTTTAGTCGCCGAGGGACTGCACGGAACGGAATCAGACTTTCCCCCAACTCACTTGAGGATACATGCCCGGTTTTCTAAATCTCTTCTCCATTGGTATGTTTGTTGGCTACGTCAGTGGCCTGTTTGGCAAAGGCGGTAGCGCCATTGCCACGCCACTCCTGCAGATGGCGGGCACGCCTGCGTTTTTGGCCGTAGCCTCGCCGCTGCCCGCCACGATTCCCGGAACCATCGTGGCCGCGTATGTCTATCTGCGCAGAAAAATTTATGACAAAGATGTCATTCTTTGGAGCGCCATCGCCGGATTTCCCGCCACCATTCTCGGCGCATGGCTCAGCAAATTTACCTCAGGCCAATCGCTGCTGCTCCTCAGCAATCTCATGCTGATCTTGCTCGGCGTAGGATTCATACTCCCTGCAAAAAAGAATGGGCAGGGAACCGCTGTGGATGAGCCAAAACAAATCCGGCGTAGCATTCCGCTCAACATGGGCATTGCGGCTGTTGTTGGACTGGCCTCCGGGCTGCTGGCCAACGCGGGAGGATTTCTGCTCGCTCCGCTCTACGCTAAAGTCTTGCGCGTGCCACTCAAGGTCGCCTTTGCCTGCTCGATCATCGTCTCCATGATTCTGGCCGTGCCGGGCACCCTGGTGCATTTGGAGTTGGGCCACATCAGTTGGCGCATCGTTCTTTACTTCGGCCTTGGATCCATTCCACTTTCGTATTTGGGCGCATCTTCCGCAGTTCGAATGCCCTTAAGAATTCTGACGCCGCTCTTCGGCATCGTGAACGTTGTGATTGGCATCTTTGGCACAGCCGACGCGCTGGGTCTGCACTGGCTGCACATATAATCTGCAAACCCCGCAACCTCCGTGTATGCTGAAGAGCAGAAAAGCAGCCAGCGATGCCAGACTCCACCCCAAAAACGCGCGTGTTGATTGTGGATGATGAACGCGTCATCGCCGACACATTGGTTTTGATCCTGAACAAAAATGGCTTTGAAGCCAAGGCCGTTTATAGCAGCCGGGAAGCGGTGCAGGCCGCAGAGAGCTTCCGCCCAGAAAAAATTATCAGCGATGTAATTCTGGCCGATGGCAGCGGCATTGATGCGGCCATTCAGATTTGTGCATTGCTGCCCAACTGCAAAGTGATTCTTTTCTCAGGCCAGGCAGCCACGGCGGACCTACTGGAAAAGGCCCGCGCCCAGGGCCACACATTTCAGATATTGGCCAAGCCCGTCGCGCCACAGGATTTGCTGGCACATCTGCGCGCATAACTCCGCGCTTACTCCAAGGCGTGGCGGCCATCCATGGCACGCGCCAGCGTCACTTCATCGGCATACTCGATGTCCGCGCCTGCGGGAATGCCCGTGGCGATGCGCGTCACGCGCACAGGAAACTCCCGAAGCTGATCGGCCAGATAGAGCGCCGTCGCCTCGCCTTCCGTGGTGGGGTTGGTGGCGAGAATGATCTCATCGGTGCAGGCTGCGCGCGCGCGCTCCAGCAATCCTTGCACGCGTAGATGCTCCGGCCCAATGCCGTGCAGCGGCGACAGCACTCCGTGCAGCACGTGATAGACGCCGTTGTAGCGTCGTGTTTTTTCAATGCTGGCGATGTTCGATGGCTCTTCCACCACGCAAACTATGCGCGGATTGCGCACGGGACTGACGCAGTACTCGCACGGGTCTTCTTCCGTAATGTTGTTGCAGACGGAGCAAAGCCGCAGATGCGCCTTGAGTTCATGAATCGCCGAGGCCAGTGCGTCGGCCTGCTCCGCATCGGCGCGCAGCAAATGAAAGGCCAGCCGCTGCGCAGACTTTTTCCCCACGCCAGGCAGCTTGTTCAACTCGTCGATCAGCCGCGCCAGCGGCTCTGCAAAGCGCGCCATTTATTTCCCCAAAATTCCCGGCAGATTCAATCCGCCCAACGCTCCGGTCAATTTGCCTTGCAGCGCTTCGTCCACCTTGCGCGCTGCGTCATTGCAGGCAGAGGCAATCAAATCCTGCAACATCTCCAGATCTGCGGGGGAGCCGCCGCTGCCGGCCACGGCGGGATCCAGCTGCACGCGCAACACTTGCTTGTGCCCGTTCATGCTCACGATCACCGCGCCCGCACCGGCAGAGCCTTCCACTTGCACCTGTGCCATGGCCTGTTCCATCTGCTGCTGCATCTGCTGCGCCCGGCCCATCATCTCTTTTATGTTGCTAAAATCCATCGCTGCCTTTCTCGAAGCGTCTAGCTGCGCTCGCGCAGATTCACCACGCTGCGAATCTCCGCGTTGAATAGTTTTTGCGCGCTCTGCACCAGTGGATGATCCACCGTGGGCGTGGATGCTGACGTGGCCCGCTGTGGTGCTGCCTTGGGTTGTTGAGCGTCTGCACTGGTCGATGCCGCGCGCGCTTCATGCGTTACCTGCAAGTTGCATCCGGCAGGCACCAGACTGCGAAATCGCTCCCGCGCAATGCGCTGCGCCTCGCTGGTGTAGGCCATTTCCAGCATCACTTTGCCTGCGGCTGCTTGCACGCAGAGATTTCGCCCTTCCCATCGCCACGCGCCCTCTTCCAACAATGTGGCCAGGGTGGAGTGCCCGCCCTCGGCCAGCGCTGTGCACACCAGTCCACGCACCTGCTCCGCCCGGGGAATTTCCGTTGCCGGTGCCTCGTTCGCTGATGGTGCTGCGTTTACCGATGGCATCACGGGCGCGGGAGAGATTTTTCCCGCGGCTGCTTGTAACGCAAGTCCAACCGGCGCAGCCTCCACCACTGTGGAAAGGGAAGGCGCAATTGCCTCCGACTGAATCGTCCGCGCGGCGGGTGCAAGGCTGGGCCGTGGCATAGCCATTGCTGGCTGCGGAGCCGCATGACTGGCGCGCGGTGCGGCGGCTCCGGCTGTGCTGGCCGCCCCACTGCCCAGGCGGCGCAGAATATCATCCAGTGGCAGCAGTCGCTGCGTGTACACCAGCTTCAGCAAGCCCAGTTCCAGGTGGAAACGCTGCTCCTGCCGGTAGCCCAAATCATCAAACGTGCGCAGCATGGAGTTCAAAAAGCGCGTTAAGTCCTCTTCAGAAAACAGAGCCGCCACACGTTGCGCGCGCGCCTTTTCCTCCTCGGATATTTGCAGCAGATCAGAGTTTTCCCCAGCAATACGTGCCATCAGGCAATTGCGCAAAAAGCGCACCATCTGCCGCGCAATCTGTTGCGGTGCGTTGCCTGCATCGAGCAGCACTGCGGCCTGCTCCAGCAATGCCGCAGAGTTTTGTTCCTGCACCGCGCCCAGCATCTGCTCAAACACTGCGTTCGAGATGCTGCCCATCAGCGCGCGCACCTGCGCAGCGTCCAAGGAAATTTTGCCGTCGTTCAAGGCCGCGCTGGCAATTGCCTGGTCCAAAATCGAAAGCGCATCGCGCATCGAACCATCGCCCGCCTCGGCCAAAAGAGAAAGCGATGCTGCGTCTGTAACGATGCCTTCCTTGTGTGCGATCTGCTCCAACTGCTGGCGGATCACTTCAAAGCGCACGGCGTGGAAGCTGAAATGCTGACAGCGCGAGCGAATCGTCTGCGGAAAATCCTCCGGCTGCGTCGTGGCCATCATGAAGACCACATGCGCAGGCGGCTCTTCGAGTGTTTTCAGCAAAGCATTAAAGGCCGCATCGGTGATCTGGTGCGCTTCGTCGAGAATATAAATTTTGTAACGGTCGCGTGCAGGGCTGTACCGCGCCGCTTCGCGCAGTTCGCGGATTTCATCAATGCCGCGATTGGTGGCCGCGTCAATCTCAATCACGTCCACGGCGTTGCCCGCGCGAATCTCCGTACACGCGATGCAAGTGGAGCACGGCTCTGGCGTAGGCCGCTCGGCAGAGCCGATGGTGCTGCGGCAATTCAACGCCATTGCCAGAATGCGCGCGACCGTGGTTTTGCCGATGCCGCGATGGCCACTAAAGATGTAGCCATGCGCAATTCGGTTCTGCGCCAGTGCGTTGAGCAGCGTGCGGGTGACGTGATCCTGCCCGGCCACGTCGGCAAAAAGTTGAGGACGGTATTTGCGCGCAAGAACCTGATAGGCCATGGCTGGTAGCACTATTGTATCGCTGCTGCTAGGAAGAACTCTGCCGGGCCTGCCTTGTAGGGGGGGCTTAAGGAATCTCTGAGCAGGTCTGTGTTTAGAAGGGGCGGGACTTTAGTCCCGCCATAAGTTCGATTACTGCCATCCGGCTTCAGCCGCTGAGGGAATTTGTAGTTTTGTTCGGGACATCATCCCCGCCGCCTGCGCGCTCCTCCATTTTTCTGGCTGCGCGTTCGCTTCCCACTCCGCGCAGCCTTGCGTGCGGATGCGCGTTGTCTGCGGCGGATTTCATCGGGAGCATACATCGTCTTCCGGCAGCTCGCCGCGCCGCAATTGCAGCGGGCCTCATCGTCATCCCCGTCGTACAAGTGGTAGTCGTAGGTCAGTTCTTCTCCGGCTTCAATGTCGCGGATGGCCTGGATCCAAACGCGGCCATCGATCTCTTCCGTCTCGCAATTTGGGTCGCAGGAATGGTTGATGAACATCGCCGTGCCGTGTCCGTCAATCACCATGGTGCCGTCACCCACGCCAAACAAATATGTGGTGGGGCTGTCTTCATACTTCAAGTCGGCCAGGTCTTTATGGATGCGTGGCCCGGTGTATTCCACGACCAGCGTCCCTTTGCGGATGGGACGCAGCGTATAGCAGCCCGCAGCATGAATGGCGGAGGAGCGGATGATCAGACTCATAAGGGTGTCCGGAAAATTTTTCAGTCAATCTCACCGCGAGTATAGCAGCGTGCATCCATGCCACGCACGCCCATACAATTGTTCCAGACAGGAGGTGCACGATGCGGCAAGAATTTCTGTACACGGCCATCTTGGCCTGTCTCACTGCGGCGGTGTCGGCTGGGGCGCAGTCTGCGCAAAATCAACCGGCGCAGCCTGCTGCGCAACCGCCAGCGTCCAACGCAAATACAAACACCAACGCTGCCAAGCCTGCCAGCGCACCGACCAAGGACCGCAAGACCGTCGAAACCGAGCAGAATCCTTTTCCTGAGGCTGCTTCGCAGGCGGCAGCAAAAAAGGAGCAGGCCCCGCAGCCATCCAGCGCACCGGCACCGCCGCAATTGCAGCCCGTCCCCGGCGTCAGCTCCAGCAACGCGCAGATGGCTCCCGGAGATTTGGGCGAAACCAAGATCAAGCACAGCGGCAGGCAGGATGAATTCACCCGCGACTTAAACCCCGCCGGACGCCTGCAAGATGACCTGCACGTCGCCGACTTTTACAGCAAGGATTGGAATTATCGTGGAGCCTATCTGCGTTACAAGGATGCCTTGCACTTGGATCCCGGCAATGAGCAAGCCTTGTTTGGCGTGGCGGATATGGCCTGCCACATGAAAAACTCCGCCGAAGCGCTGGCAGGTTTTAAGAATTACTTACAGCAATATCCGGCAGGAAAGTTCGCCAAAAAGGCGGAAAAATCCCTAAAAAAACCGAAGGAATGCGGCCCAAAATCTTAGCGCTTTCATTTCTGAGTGGAAGCCATCACACGCCTGCATCTTGAATGGGCCGGGCTTTAACCGATCAGGAATCGTTGTGAGATTTGATCCGAGCTTCCCTAGGGAACCTCTGAACAAGTCCGCGTTTTGAAGGGGACGGGCTTCAGCCCGTCCGCAAGTCCAGGCATTGCATTGCGGCTTTAGCCGCTGAGGGAGCGATCAGCAATTGTTCAGAGTCTCCCTAGTGGAACCATCCCAGGTAC
>JAJZMO010000264.1 GCA_021798235.1 Acidobacteriota bacterium
CCGGGAAAAGGCCTTCCGGCACAAACATCAGCACACAATCACGCAAAAATCCGCACAAAAACCTGCCAGAAAAGCTCCGCTGCGACCAAACTCTCCGGATCGGCTACCTGTGCAGAGCTTCCCTAGGATGCTCGTTGCTCAAAGTAGTCTATTGCTCTCTGAATTTTTTCTACTGGAACATCGAAGTCATCCGCAATGTCCGCTGTATCTTCTCCATCCATAAAGCGGTTATGGATAAGCCATGCGGGTATGCCGGAACCGTCGATAACTGGCTGACTCGACGAGATTCCATAAGTGATGGAAATGATGCGGTCATCAGGTTGTCCAGCGATCAATGGAAATATCTTTTTCACAAGATCATGCTCATCTTCGATGACATGCTCTAAGAACTTGTCCATAATGTCTTTGAAATTGAGTTGTCCCGGATGAGACAAGTTCATGTTTTCCGTCATGCTTTGTACGAATAGGTCGCTACCGTTCGTCTTGAAGTCTTTAGATATAAGCGGATGCCGCGATGGAAACTTTTGCTGAACCGAATCCATCGCTACGCGGATCGCCTTCATGCTCAGGTTGTGCGTGTAACGGGTCGCTGCCAAGACATGAAGTTCTGCGAGGTTAAAAAACGAAAGTAATTCATTTTCACGATCAGCTACAGAAATCAACGGTTCAAAAAACTTATCGCCAGATACCGTTGGATATTTCCTCCCCCAAAGCCACGTTCCTAACGTCTGAGGATGAATTCCGAGATAGCAAGCCGCATCGGCAGGCGTGTATAACGCCTGCTCACGAGGATCAACATTAGCCCTGAAGGTGCCCTTGGATAGCTTTCGAATCATCTTTGTCGTATGTAGCTCACAGGCAATAATCACCGCTCACCTCTCCGTGTTAGACTGCGGGTGAGGAGAAAACCTTGTCTATTTCATCACCAAAGCCGACCAGTAAACCTTCGGGGCTGCCACCGCGACCGTTTACACGAGACGACTTCCATTCATTGTTGAAGCGGTCGATTACATCGCCTACATTGCCCGCTCAGAAACCTGCTCCAAAAGCGAAGTGAACATCGGCTGTCCCGCGTTCCTTCGGTTGTATCGAAAGCTATATTCATCAAGGTAGGTTTGTAAATACTTTTTACTGACCGAGTGATATACGCCGCCAATCCCTCTCTTTACCAGACTCCAGAATCCTTCAATCGTGTTGGTGTGTGTGTCGCCAACCACGTAAATCCCCGCACTGTGATTGATGCGGCGATGCTGATACACATTCACGTTTTCAAGCCCATTGTACGAAGCTAGTTCATCTGTGTAGACAATGGACTCCGGCAGTATGCGTTCCTTCGCAATGCCGTGCAGGGTTTTCTTGGTTGCATCCGTTGCAGCAATCGCGATGACGCGGCCTTGACGTTCCACCGCTCCCACAACACACGTTTGCTTCCTATCTCTCGCACCGGGACGGCCACGGCGACCGTTGCGACGCTTGCCGCCTACATAAGTCTCATCCATCTCAACTGAGGAACCCTCCAGTTGAATATCTTCGCTCATCAAAGTACGAATCTGCTTGAACATGCGCCACGCGGTTTTATACGTGACTCCAATTTCACGCTGAATCTGTTTAGCGCTCACGCCGCATCGAGTCGAACCCATGAGGTACATTGCGTAGAACCAAAGCCGCAAAGACGTTGTAGACTTCTCAAAAATCGTTCCCGCCAGCGGGTAAATGTGTTTTCCGCAATAGTCGCAGGCGTACGCTGTGCGCCCTGTTACGCGATGATGCTTGCGCTCCGTATTGCCGCACTTTGCGCTATCGCAAACCGTAATGCCGCCGGGCCAGCGCTCCTCTTTGATGTGTTCCAAGCAGGCATCATCATTCGGGAACTCAGTGTTGAAATCCTGAATCGTATACTTTTGATATCCAGGAATAGAATTGCTCTGTTTGCGCTTCGCCATGATGTAAACAGTATCGCAAAATTCTTACTTGTTGTCAAGGGATAATTACCAAAGAAAAAGAACCGGAGTAAGTAGCGAGTACGAGCGAAAGTAGAACATCCATTTCGGATACAAAGCGAGTCTTCGGCTTCGACCGGTTGCGCTCCCGTGGCCTGGCAAAGAACCATCATCGGCTGTGCGCCTGCTTCGCACTGGTCAATCGCTACAACCACCGCAAACGGCTGCTTGTGCAGAGGGCGTAGTGTGCTCAAAGGCCGAATGTCTGCTGTAAATAATGAAATCGAGGCGGCAACGACGTCTTTTTCTGCCTGTTCTTGTCGCACACATCTTGTAGGCAGCGGCTTGCATTACGAGCGGGACTGAAGTGTTTGGAAAAGGCGTTCCCGGAGAGCACTATTATGGTATTTGGTTCGGTGTTGATAGACAACGGGAAGAGACTCATACATGTGTCGCAACCAACAGCCATCAGAACAGCCACCAAGCAATTTCAGCCTCTCAAAATTCGAGAGGCTGAATCATTCTATGTCGAAATTGTCTGGTGCCCAGAGGGGGACTTGAACCCCCACGACCTTGCGATCTGCGGATTTTAAGTCCGCTGCGTCTGCCGATTCCGCCATCCGGGCCTTGTGTTGCTTCTTGCAACGGCATTGAATCGCTATCTTGAGCCTCGCTCCGCAGAGCCGTTGTGTCGCGCGATTGCACTGCCGCAATCCTACGATTCTATCGTGCCGCGCCCGCTGCCGGATGCACAGTCGGCTGCGGATTCGGGGCAAAACTTTTCGCGTCGGCTGCCGCAGGCTTTTTCTCCGGTGCATTTGCTGGGGACGGCTGCTCATACAGCTTGCGGTAAATCTGCGCATTGCGCAAAATTGCCTGCACATACTCGCGCGTCTGCGTGAAGGGAATGGACTCGACAAACTCGGGCAGATCGGCATACGGCCCGTTGGCTTGCCAACTTTTCACGCGGTCGTCGCCCGCGTTGTAGGCGGCCAGAGCATACTCTGGTTGGTTTTGGAACTCATCCATCAACTGTCGCAGATACATCGTTCCCAGCCGTAGATTCATCTGCGGCTGCAGCAACGCATTGGGGGTCACGCGGCCCAGGTGCGCCTTGCGGCCCAGCTCGCGGCCCACGCGTGGCAGCAATTGCATCAGTCCGAAGGCGTTGGCATAAGAGACTGCGCCGGGGTTGAACTCCGACTCCTGGCGAATGAGCGAAGCCACTAGATACGGATCGAGGTCGTTGCGTTTGGCATTGCCGGTCAACACCGGCCAGTACGGACGCGGAAATAGCAGCAGCCAGTAGTCGCGCGGAATCGCAGCAATCGGCAGAGCGAAGTAGGAGTGAACGGTCTGCTTTAAGGTTTGCAGTGCGCGGAAATCCTCACCAGAGCGGGAGTAAATCTCCGCCTCAGCCAGGGGCGACCAGGCGCTGCTGTCCGGGCTGGCCTGAATCTCCGGTGCGATGTACTGATTCAGCGCAGCGTTGGCCAGCAGCCGCGCGCGTAGGAGATGCACATCATCGCTCGGCACCGTGGTGGTCAAATGCGGCGGCTTGGGCGCAGCGACGCTCTCCAAAAAAGCCAGATGTGCTGGGGTTGCGCCGGACAGATTTTGCATCCGCGCCTGTGCCAGGTGCGCATAGTAATAATGGTGAAAATCCGCGATCAGTTTGGCGTAACAAGCCGCGGCGGCTGCGGGATTTTTCTCAACATCCTCATAGAGACGTCCGCGCCAATAGATTGCCGCAGCCACCTGCGGCTGGCTGGGATAGCGCGCGATCTGCTCTTGAAACATGCGCGCGGCATCGGATTTTTTATTCAGTCGAAAGGCAATCCACGCCGCGTGCCAATGGCTGGCTGCTGCGTGCGGGCTGGCAGGGAACTGGCTGGCCAGCGTGCTGTAATCCTGTGCCGCTGTGGGCAGATCATTGGCCACCAATGCCATGTTGCCTGCGGAAAAGAGCGCTCGTTCCGTCCAGCGGCTCAGCGAGAAGCGTTGCTGCATCTGAGCCAGCAGGCTCTGCACCTGCTGCGCATCGGTGTGGTCGCGCGCCAGCTCCAGCATCAAGTACAAGCGCAGCGCTCCAGCCTCGTCATTGGTGTCAGAGAGCAGCGACAGTTGTGAGGCATCCACGTGATGCTCTTGCCGAAATTCGTAGTAGGCCGCCTTGGCCAGATACAAATTCACCTTGGGCGAGCCAGCCAGCGCCGGACTGTTCGCCAGCGCGTTGTATTGCGCCGATGCGGCGGAGTACTGCCCCGCTTGCGCTAAGCCCTCCGCGTTGAGCGCGCGTTGTTCCACGCTGAAGGGATGGCTCAACTCCATCGTGTGCAATTGCGCGGCAATTTGTGTGGCTTCTGGGCTGGCGGCGTAATCGGAGTAGATGCGTCCGTACAAACGCAGCGCTGCTTCGGCGTGGCCAGCCATCTGCTGCGCCTGCGCCTCTGTAAATAGGTAGGTGGCAGAGTTTCGCTCACGCCCCTGCATGGTCGCCAGTTGTTGCAGCGCGCTCTGCGGATCGCCGTCGGCCACGTAGACCTGCGCCAGCAGCAGCGCTGCTTTGCCGGTTAAGATGTTCTCTGGATGCTGCACGCTGAAATTTATCAGCAGATTTTCTGCCTCTGCGTAGAGTTGTTGCGCCAAGTCGGCCTGCGCCTGCAGGTAGTCGGTGTAGTCGGCGAGAACGTTGCCCGCCTTGCGCGCCAGCTTCAATGCGGCGGTCGCATCGGCATAGCGCTGGTCGGCCAAATATGCGTTGCCTAACGCCAGATACGCCGCTTCGGCGGCGTCACCGCTGTGCGTACGGGCATAGCGCGTCACGCCTGCGTAGGCCTCCGGTGTGTGCAGTGCGTGCAACTGTTGCGCCATGGGCCGCAACTCCGCGCTGGCAACAAAGGCCCGGCGCATCCTGCGTACGTGCGCCAGATTTTTGTGGTGGGCAGCAGCCTTGGTCGGCGCTGCCTTGTCTGCAGCATGCGCGTGCTTCTGCGCCGCCGATGTTGCACGGGCCGTGCCAGCCAGGCCGAAGCTGAGAATCCCTAGAACTGCGATCTGCGCAGTGCGGAACGAAGCGCACCTGCGCCATGAAAAATTTCCCATGTCTTGACTCTAGTGCGGCGGCCTGAAATGTCAATTCTGGCGGGTAGGTCCGTTGGAAGGATGCAGGAGCACTCTCAACATTCGCAGCCAAAGATACGGAGTCATTCAGGGCGGAGTCTGCGAATGCGGACGGAGTGAAGCATCCAGAGAGTGATGGCTGGGGGGCGCGATGATTCTCTGGATGCTTCATCACTACGTTCCTCAGCGGGACTCGTCGTGGTTCTTAAATGGATTCACGGCCCAATTCTGTCTGCCTTTGCGCCCAAGCTCCCCAGCGCATACCATGATAAGAGGATGGCTGGAGGATGGCTGCAGCGTTGGCTGCTGTGCGGGACGATTGGGATTTTTTTAGATTCCTGCATCCTGCGCCACACGCGAGGCATCTATACGGAGTGGGCACCAGCCTATACGCATGAATACGCTCTTAGCTCTCAACGCGGATGACTTGCACCCGGACGTGGCTCTGGTAGAGCGCGTTCGTGGCGGAGACCTGTCTGCTTTTGAGCAGTTGATGAAACAGTATGATCGGCAAATCTTTCGCATCGCGCAGCACATTACGCAGAGCCGTGAAGACGCGGAAGACGTTGTGCAGGACACGTTTTTGAAGGCCTACACCAAGCTCGATCAGTTTCAGGGAAACTCCAAGTTTTACACTTGGCTGGTGCGCATTGCTGTCAATGAGTCGCTAATGCGCCTGCGCAAACGCCGCAATCATCCGACCGTGTCGATGGATGACGACATCCAAACCGAGGAGGGTTCTGTGCCGCGCGACTTTGCCGATTGGGCACCCAACCCGGAGCAACTCTACCGACAGACGGAGTTTGCGGAGATTTTGCGTAGCAATGTGGAGAAGCTCTCGCCTGGATTTCGGGCCGTGTTTGCGCTGCGCGATGTGGACGGCCTCTCCACCGAGGAGACAGCTGAGGCTTTGGGGTTGAGCATTCCTGCGGTGAAAAGCCGGTTGTTGCGCGCGCGCCTGCAATTGCGCGAGCGTCTCAGTCGCTACTTCCGTGTTCCCAGTGGAGAACAGGCATGAACTGCAGAGAATTTTTAGAGCGTCTTGAGGATTATCTCGACCCGAAGACCGCCACCGAGTTGCGCGCCGAGCTGGACACCCATGCTTTCCGTTGCAGCCATTGCCAGGTCACCTTTAACACCACGCGCAAGACGGTGGAGATCTATCGCAATAATGAACTCTACGAACTACCGCAGAATCTCCGGGAAAAAATTCAAGAAGCTGTCATGAAAAAGTGCTCCAAGATGCGTGAAGCCAACAAGGATTGTTCCGGCAGCTCCGGCGAATAATTTCCGCAAAAAAATCTACCGCACGACTCCCCTACAATAGAAGCAGACTATGATTCCCACACTGCAATGGACGGACGCAGGCGTCCGCTTTCTCGACCAAACCAAGCTGCCATTGGAAGAAACCTATGTGCTCGCCGAAGATTATCGTGCGGTTGCGGAAGTCATTCGCACCATGATCGTGCGCGGTGCCCCTGCCATTGGTGTCAGTGGAGCCATGGGCGTTGCGCTGGGCTTGCTTCGCTCCCAAGCTCAAGACGTGGAGCAGCTTCACCACGAAATGCACCTCATCTGCGAGACGCTGGCCGCTACGCGACCCACCGCCGTCAATCTCTTTTGGGGCATTGAGCGGATTCGCCACACCGTGCGCATGCTCGCCGCACAACCCGGCGCAACCGTTGCGCGACTGCAACAGGCCGCCGTGGCCGAGGCGCTGCGCATGTATGACGAGGACATCGCTGCCTGCCGCGCCATGGGCGCGCATGGCGCGGCTCTATTGCCGCGCTCTGGTACGGTGCTGACGCACTGCAATG
>JAJZMO010000205.1 GCA_021798235.1 Acidobacteriota bacterium
TAATCCGGGTCCGGATAGAGGCCGCGATCGACCATGGTCGTCAGTACGGTGCCGGGAACAGTGGCGGCCATCCAGCCGGTGGTTTTGTAGCCCGGTGTGGAGATTTGTGCTGCCGTGGCCTGCACTTTGGGGGCGGGCGTCAGCATCCAGCCGTGGGCCAGCGTCCAGTCATCGGCTGCGTTCTGCACCAGCGGCTTGCCGCTCACCACCGGCTGCGCTACGGGCTGCGAAAAGGGCGCTGCGGACTTGGGCATAATTGAGGGATCTTGCGGCGCGTCGTAGCCAACCTGACCGTAAAATTGCACGGGCCAAGGCTTGGAGCCTTCTTCAAACTCAATGAGAGAAAAATCTGGCCGGTGCGTGTAGAGCGATTGAATCGCTGCTGCATCCAGAGCGTGCCGCTCCACGGTGAGGGCGGCGATCTTGCCGCCGAAGTGTTCGCCTTGGCTCCACGGCAGTTGCACCGGAGCCAGGGACAACTGGGCGCTGACAGGCCCAAAGACTAGGCGCGCGCTGGCTGCCTGCGCGCCATCCACGTAGAGGCGCGTGGTGGTGCCATCGAAGGTTGCCGCCAGCAGGTGCCACTGCTGCGGGGTCCAGGCAACAGTGCTGGGGAGTTCGTTGTTCTGGCCCATCCAGAGGACGACCTTGCCGCCATCGACTCCCAGGAAGCGTGCATACTCACCCGTGGACTCGCCCATACCGGCAAAGAGCGTGGGCGCTGCGGTTGCCTCACTGCTGCGCACCCAGGCGGTCAGGGTCCAAGGGGAATCAGCGCCAAAGAGCGTGTCCTTCTCGGACATCAGCTTGTCCAGGCCGCGTCCCCCTTGCAGAAAAACGGCGTTGTAGGGGCCGTAGACGTAGGAGTAGCCCAAGCGTTGCGGCTTTTTCCACCATTGTGCCTGTGTGGGGACTGCTGTGGCCACCCAGCAGAGGACGGCTATGGCGAGCAAGAAGGTGCGCGTGCGATGAGGTGTGCGGAAGCACTGCATAGGGACTCCTGAACTGGCAGCGGTGGGGAGCACTGCTCTTGAAAATGAGATTTACTCGTTCGCCTCCAGATATAGCAGAGTCCGCTTGCGTTGCACACCCCAGCGGTAACCAGAGAGCCGGCCATCCGAGCCGACTACGCGGTGGCACGGGGTGAGCAGCGCGATGGGGTTCTGTGCGCAGGCGCGGGCCACGGCGCGCGCAGCCTTCGGCTGGCCGAGCGAGGCGGCCAGTTGCGCGTAGCTGACCGTTTGTCCACGCGGTATTTGCCGCAGCGCCTGCCAGACGCACTGCTGAAAGGCTGTGGCGCGGATGTCCAGCGGCAACTCAATGCTGCGTGGATGCTGGGAAAGATGCGAGAGCACTTGCAGAAGCGCTGGAGCCAATCCGACGGCATCCTGCGTGATTGCTGCCTGCGGAAACTCCTGTTGTAGCTGCGCCGCCAGTTGAGCCGGGCCGTCGCCAAGCGCCACAGAACAGATACCACGCTCCGTTGCTGCGACCAAAATATGTCCCAGAGCACAAGGTGCGGTTGCGTAGCGGATGTTTTGCTGCGCGCCACGTGCCCGATACTGCGCAGGTGTCATGCCCAGCGAGGATTGCGCCTGCGGGTCGACGTGGCTGGGGCAGGAGGGCCGACAGTAAATGCCCGTCGTGCGCACGGCATAAACAAATTGCCCATCGGCGCTGGCGTCGCGCGCGGCAATCTGTCGCCAGGCTGCGGCGGCGTCGATGGCGTGGTGGGAGCGGTTCACAATTCCCAGCATGACAGCTTCGCTGTGGGTTGCCTATCCGAATCTTGCCCGTAAAAGAATTTTTTCAGCGCAAAGCAAAGGGCAGGCTGCGCGCCTGCCCTTTGTCTGTTTGCTGCGGAATGGATTACTTCTTGGCTCCCGCCAGTTCGCCTTTGACGCCGGCCTGCTCGCGCAGGGTTTTGGCCTTGTCGGTCGCCTCCCAAGTGAAGTCGGCGTCGGTGCGGCCAAAGTGGCCGTAGGCTGCCGTCTTGCGATAAATGGGACGGCGCAGCTTCAGGCTCTCGATGATGCCCTTGGGCGTCAACTGGAAGTTGGCGCGCACCAACTCCTGCAACTTTTTGGCATCGACCACACCCGTGCCGAAGGTGTCGACCAACACGCTGACCGGCTCCGCCACGCCGATGGCGTAGGCAAGCTGAACCTCGCAGCGATCCGCCAGACCCGCGGCCACAATGTTCTTGGCGATATAGCGTGCCATGTACGCAGCGGAACGATCCACCTTCGTCGGATCCTTGCCCGAGAAGGCACCACCGCCGTGCCGACCCATGCCGCCGTAAGTGTCCACGATGATTTTGCGTCCGGTCAGGCCGGTGTCGCCCATTGGCCCGCCGATGACGAAGCGGCCCGTGGGATTGATGTGGTACTTGGTGTCGGCGTCGAGCAGGCTGGCCGGAATGGTGGCCTGAATGACGTGCTTCAAAATATCGGCGCGCAACTGCTCGGTGCCGATCGTTTCCGCGTGCTGCGTGGAGATGACCACGGCATCGACGCGCACAGGCTTGTTGTTGGCGTCATACTCCACGGTGACCTGGCTTTTGCCATCGGGACGCAGATAGCTCAACTGGCCGCTCTTGCGCACTTCCGTCAGGCGACGGGTCAGCTTGTGCGCCAGCGAGATGGCCGCCGGCATCAGCTCTTCGGTCTCGTTGGTCGCGTAGCCAAACATCATGCCCTGGTCGCCCGCACCGCCGGTATCCACGCCCATGGCGATGTCGCCGGATTGCTTGTTGATGGTGGAGATAACGGCGCAGGTGTTGGAGTCAAATCCATAGAGCGCATTGTCATAGCCAATGGCGGCAACCACGCCGCGCACCAGCGATTGAAAGTCCACGTAGGCGCGTGTGGTGATCTCCCCGGCGATGACCACCAGCCCGGTGGCCGTCAGTGTCTCGCAAGCCACGCGGCTCTGTGCATCCTGCTCAATGCAGGCGTCCAAAATGGCGTCGGAGATTTGGTCGGCGATCTTGTCGGGATGGCCTTCCGTGACGGACTCCGAAGTGAATAAGAAACGGTCCTGATGTGACAAACGCTGTTCCTCCAGCTAGGATGGGCGGGCGCAGGCTGGCTTGCGCCAACGGCCCGGCATGAATCAAACGCCCGGCGCAGTTGCTCGCCTGCCGGACACTGCTCTTAGGGTATCAAAGTTTCTGGGTGCTCTTGCGGTTCTTGTTGGTGCGGGGCAGGGGAAGGATGTTTTCTGTGCAGCTTTTGTGCGGATACAGAGGGCTGCGCAGCCGGTGCGGCTGTGGGTTCGCCGACGGGAACCTGCGCTGCATACACGGCAGGAACCTGCGGGATCTGTGCGCTGTTGGCGCGCATGTGCAGATAGCTCCAAACAAACCAGCCAAAGCCGGCCAGCAACAACAGCAATACTCCCACACCCGTCCAGCGCAGGATGGAAAAGTGCGCCGACGGCGTGGAAGCACGGTTGGTGGAAACATTCAGTGCGAATGCGCTTACGCCCGCCTCTGCGAGCTCGGCGGCATCCTTGCGCGCTTCGGTATAGCGACGCATCCACTCCACTTCATCCAACCCCAGGCAGCGCACGTAGCCGCGCGCAATCCCTTTGCTCAAAATGCCGCCGGGGAGTTGGTCGAAGCGCTCGGCTTCCAAGGCTTGCAGATAGCGTATGGTGACTTTGGTGGTGGCGGAGATACTGTCCAGCGTGATGCCGCACCGCTCGCGCTCACGCTTGAGCTGCGGTCCGAAGGACTTCTCTGGATTGGCCGGGTTTTGCACGCCGTAGCCTCCCGCCTGCAGGTTCTGCTTCCGAACCCCACACAAAACACACTTCGAATCAGGATGACAGATTGCTCTGTCTATCCGCCAAAAATTCCACAGTCGCAAGCAGATTTCCACAGAAATCTGCCTTCTTCAACACAATCGGCTGCAATCCGTGGAAAATGAGCGCTTTCTGTGCAAAAAACCGGCTGGTGCGCTTCGCCCTATACTATAAGGGAGATTGCAAGGCAAAGACAAATGCATAAGTTGATTCTGGGCAACCTGCTGCACCGACCGCTGCGCTCCCTGCTGAGCTTGGCCGCCGTGGCCATTGAAATCGTCATGATCCTCTGCATTACCTCGATTATGCTGGGGATTCTCAACGACTCCAAATCCCGCACCAACGGCATTGGCGCCGACATGGTGGTGCGCCCGGCCAACGCCAGCTTTCTGGCCGGCTTTGGCGGCGCGCCGGTTCCGGCCAAGATCGCGGGCGTGTTGGACAAGCTGCCGCATGTGGCCGTGGCTGCGCCGGTGATCGTGCAACTGACGCTGGGCACTTCGGTGGAGAACATTTTCGGCATCGACTACAAGAGCTTCAACGGCCTGCGCCCCTTTGTATTTCTCGAAGGCACACCGTTTCAAGGGCCGGATGATGTCATTATCGACGACATCTTTGCCGCCAGCGACGGCGGCCATCACGTCGGCGAGACCATCGAGATTCTGAAACACCCGTTCCGCATCTGCGGCATTGTGCGCCACGGACGTGGCGGCAGAAAATACGTGCCCATCACCACGCTGGGCAGCATGATCGGCTCGCCCGGCAATGCCTCCATCTTTTACTTGCGCACCGACGGCACGCAGTTTGAACCCGCCGTGCGGCAGGAGATTCTCTCCACGCCCGGCATGGCGGATTATCAGGTGCAGACGATGGAAGAGATGCTGTCGCAACTAACGCCGTCAAAGATTCCTGCGTTGACCATCAGCCTGAATGTGGTCACGGGGATCGCAGTGCTCATCGGATTTTTGGCGATCTTTCAATCCATGTACACAGCCGTGATGGAGCGGACACGCGAGATTGGCATTTTGAAATCGCTGGGCGCTTCGCGTGCGTATGTGGTGGCGCTGGTGCTGCGAGAGACGGGCCTGCTGGCCTTGGGCGGCGTGGGCGCGGGCATTGGCTTGAGCTACGGGGTGCGCGCCGTGGTGCTGCATCGCTTCCCGACGATTCCATTTGTGATTACGACGCATTGGATGCTGCAAGGCTCACTGCTGGCTCTGGTCGGAGCCTTGCTGGGCGCGCTGTACCCGGCCTTTAAGGCCGCGCAGAAAGACCCCATCGATGCTCTTGCCTATGAATAAGGCCGATGTGTATTCCCCTCTTTGGGGAATACAGAACTAAGGCTGAGCAATGCGCCAGACGGCCACGTAGTTGGGTTGGTTCCATAAAATTTGCGCAGGCGACAAGGCGAGGAATCCCGCGGGCTGGAAGGGGCGGCGCGCGTAGACCTCCACGCCAGTGATTGTCCAAAGGCCGTGGCCGATCGGGGCGCAGGTAAAGCGTGTACTCTCCAAAAAAATCTGATCGCAGTAGGTGCGCTTGCCCCAGGCATCCAAGGGGACAGGCGGCCCGACAAACGCTTCAATCTTTTCGCGGTGCAGAAACTCTTGCAGTCCTTGATGGGCCAACTCCCGCTGAAAGTCCAAATTCCCCATCAGCCCATCAATGGGCACTACGGAAATGTTGGAGTAATAAGCCATGGCTCCGGGCTGGTCATAGGCGAGCACGCGTTGGATGTGATCCTGCGCTTCCAGCGTTTGTTCGAACTGTACCGGCGGCAAGGGCAAGGATTGTAGTTTGGAGTGATGCCAGCCGTAGTGTTGGAAGAGGGCAAGCGAAAGCAACGCGGCGCAAGCCGTGGCCAACAAGCGTGGAGTGCGCGACCCATGCTGCGTGCGCAGTAGACAAGCGGTTGCGCGTGCCGACATCAATGCGGCCAACAGTGCCCAACTGGTGTAATACCAAGTCCAGCGCGTTTCGCTGGTCATGCGCAGCGTAATGTAGGCCGCGTGCAGCAACACGCCGACAAAGAACGGTAGCTCCACGTAAAGCAACCAGCGATCCCGCTGCCTGCGCCAAAGGATCAGCAGGGACATCGCTGCCAGCACCAACGCGATGAGCGCCGTGTGCGGTAGATTGTGGCCAAAACGATGATCCCAGTTGTTGCTGGACTTCAACAGGCCGCTGATGGGGACGATGTTGTGGAACCAGACAAGATTGGTCAGCAGGTAGCCGCCCCAAAAGAAGATGTAGACCGGAATGCACTGCAAGTGCCAGCGCAACGGGCGGCGATCCGATTGGCGCGTTGCCCACAGGAGCGCGGCAAACCAGATGGAGGCGATGATGAAGATCGAGTCCAGTCGGCAGAGCACGGCCAGCATGGCTGCGGCGTTGAACAGAAATGCCGCAGTGCCGGACGGGGATTCCATCCAGGCATGCAGCGCCAACAACAGGGCCGCCAGCATCGCTGCACTCAGGGAGGATTCCGTGCCCAATTGTAGGCCGAAGAGAAAGGGCAGCAGAATGGTCCAAGCGATCCAAGCCTCCGTCCCCAGCTTATGGAGTAGTCGCTGCGCCAGCCACAGCGTGGCCAGATTCAGCAGCACGATGAGTGCCGCCACGGCGTGCAGGCCGGATGTACGCCCCGGAAAGAGCTTGTAGACCAGCGCGCAGAGCAGCATCCAAATAGGATGGTAGCCATTGGTTGGCATCAGCCGGTTGAAGGTGCAGCCGTGGCCGAGGGCAAAGTTGCGGCCCACTTGCAGATAAAAAAAACTGTCATCGGCAAAAAATGGATTGGGAAAGCGCACCAACAGTGCGGCGTAGGCCGCAGCCAGCAGCAGCAAAAATCCTTGCAGCCAGCGCGGTTCGCTGGGGTGTGTGCAAACAGCAATGCGTGTGTCTGTGGGGGCAGGAGTCGTGGGAGCGGGTGTCGAGGGAAAGGGCTTCATAGGCTGCGAGACTGATCGTAGCAGCCGTGCGCGTTAATAGAACAAATATTT
>JAJZMO010000268.1:0-2606 GCA_021798235.1 Acidobacteriota bacterium
TGTGATGCGGAGCTGTTCGCTTCGGATACGAAGTTTGAGTCGGGATCGGGCTGGCCCAGTTTCTGGAAGCCCGCAGACAGCACCGCAATTGCGACGCATGAAGACATCAGCCATGGAATGCGGCGCGTGGAGACAACCTGCGCGCGGTGCGGCGCGCATCTGGGGCACGTGTTTGAGGACGGCCCCCAGCCGACGGGCCTGCGCTACTGCATTAACAGCGCGGCGTTGAAGTTTGAACATCGCAAATAGCGGAGGCTGCCGTGGCAGGGAGGCAAACGGTGTAGCGTCTTTGGCTCCCAAGGGTATCGGGCAATCGGAGTGCGTACGCCTGCGTTTCTGAGATTCATCGTAGGTTCGTTTGAATTTCTTTGACGGCGGCTGTATTCTAGGCAGGCAGACGAATTTGTCCCTGGCGCGTTGGGTGAGCGCACCCCATACGCGGGCCGGGAGCAATGAGTGGGCGAAAGCCCACTTTTTCTTTGCAGTAAAGTTCGGCGGAGTATCGCGCAATCCATCGCCGCCGGACAGGACGGTGTATGGCTCTTGATCTCGACGCAATTCGTTCCCTTGCCGCCCGTGTGGCCGCATCCCACGGTCTTGACGTGGTGGAGGTGGAATTTCATGGCGGAGCCAAGCATCGTTTGCTGCGCGTTTTCATCGAAAAGAATGCACAGGAGCGCGCGCGCCTTGCGGCCTTGGCCGCAGAGCAGGCCGCCGATGGCGCTGGCCTCAAGCTGCCCGAGCACGCCTCGCTGGACCAACTGGCCGGCGTGACGCACGAGGACTGCGAGCGCTTCAGCCAGGACTTTGGCACAGTGCTGGATGTGGAAGAACTGATCTCCGGCAGCAGCGAGTACACGCTGGAGGTTTCCTCGCCCGGCTTGGATCGCAAACTGCGCAGCGCCGAAGACTTTGCACGCTTCCGGGGCAGCTTGGCCAAGGTGCAGACCTTTACGCCGGTGGCGGGCAATCGGCACTGGCTGGGGCGCATTGTGGATGTGAGCGCGACGGAGCTGGTGTTGGAGCTAAGCGAAGGCAAGCTGCGCAAAAAGAAGGCAGGCGTTGAGGAAAAGAAATCCGTGACGCTGGGCTTAGCCAACTTGGAAAAGGCGAATTTGGAGCCGGAGATATAAAGTTTCTCGGCAAAAAAAAATGGGAACAAGTTGTACGAAGAGAAATGAACAAGAGGCACAGGTAAGAAACGCCGCAGCATTTGTGGCGGGTAGTTGAAACAATTTTAAGCAACCGCAGCGAGAGAAAAAATTATGGCAAGCGCTTTGTATCAAACCATTGAAGTTTTAAGCCGCGACAAGGGCATTGACCCGCAGATCGTTGTTGCTGCCGTGGAAGACGCCATCGCCCTGGCGACGCGCAAATATTACAAGACGCAGGAAAACGTACGCGCAGAACTGGACCGCGAGACGGGTGAGATTCGCGCCTATGTCTACAAGACGGTCGTGGAAACGCCGGAGCAGGTCGAGGATGCCCTCAATCAGATTTCCCTCGATCAAGCGCGCGCCGAAGTGGAAGAGGTGCAGGCTGGACAGGAGATTCGCTACTACAAGCCGACCGATGTTCTGGGCCGCATCGCTGCGCAGATGGCCAAGCAGATCATCTTTCAAAAAGTGCGCGAGGCCGAGCGCGACACTGTATTCAACGAGTACAACCACCGCGTGAACGAAGTGCTGACGGCCACCGTCAAGCGCAACGAGCCGCAGGATGTGATCTTTGATCTGGGCAAGGCAGAGGCGCGTATGCCCAAGCGGGAGCAGTCGCGCTTGGAGCAGTTTGCCATCGGCGAGCGGGTGCGTGTGGTGCTGTTGCGTGTGGATCGCGCCGCGCGCGGGCCGCAGGTCATCGTCTCTCGCGCAGCCAAGGAGTTGGTGGAGAACCTCTTCCGCAGCGAAGTGCCGGAGATTTACGACAACACCGTAGAAATTCGCGCCATTGCCCGCGAGCCTGGCGAGCGCACCAAGATTGCCGTTCAGTCGCGCGATAAGGATGTGGACCCGGTGGGCGCTTGCGTGGGCATGAAGGGAATGCGTGTGCAGTCGATCATCCGGGAGCTGCGCGGGGAAAAGATTGACATCATCGAGTACAGCGATGAGATCACCACCTTTGCAGAGAAGGCGCTGCAGCCAGCCAAGGTGAGCCGCGTCAGCATTACCGACCTCGGCGAAAAGCAGTTGGAAGTCATCGTGGATGATACGCAGCTTTCGCTGGCCATTGGCAAGAAGGGGCAGAATGTGCGCCTGGCCGCCAAACTGCTGGGCTGGAAGATTGACATCAAGAGCGAAGAGGAGAAGCGCCAAGAGGTCGAGCAGCAGATGCAGGCCATGAGCGCGCCCGTCGCAACGCCGATCGAACAGGTTGCGGAGTTGGGAGAGTCGACGCTGCAAAAGCTGGTCGCCGCAGGCATCACTACGGTGGAAGCGTTGGCCGACATGACGCCGGAGCAGTTGGAAGAGATTCCCGGCATTGGCGAGAAGACGCTGGAAAAGATTAGCGCGGCCGTGCGCCACTACTTTGGCCAATATGCCGAGGGGGAAGAGCGACCGGCACCGGCGGAAACTCCAGTGGCCGAAGCGGTAGCCACGGAAGCGGCA